>NZ_JACLIC010000057.1:0-41414 GCF_019748695.1 Paenibacillus cucumis (ex Kampfer et al. 2016)
TTTAATTTGTCCTTTACAAGGGGTACATTTTAATGAAGGAGCGCCCCTTTTTAATGCATATGCAGCTTACTAATCTCGAAACTTCGTGCTCTAACCAAACCCTTCAAGCGTTCGACGGGTGAATTAATGTCGTGGCTGACGTTGGTTTAGCAACCACCCCTGTCCCATGCCCACGCTACTATTACACGTCTATCTCATGCTCTTGTCTGTCTATCCCACTCACTTGTTTGTCTATCTCACGCTCTTGTACGTCTACCTCATCCCATATCCTCTTGTATCTACTTTATACCTTATGCCTTCGGCAATTGGAATGAGCTTTTCAGCGATACAACCCGGTTGAATACGGGACGGCCTGGCTCGGAGTGTTTTGGATCAACACTGAAGTAACCGTGACGGAAAAATTGGAACTTGTCCTGTGATTTCGCTTCTTTCATCTCTTGCTCCACGAAGCCGTGAACGATCTCCAGAGAGTTCGGGTTCAGCTGATCCAGGAACGTTTTTTCCGGTTGCTCGGCAGTCTCTGCTCCAGCTCCAGTCACATCGGCCTCAATCTCAGCCCCTGCTACAGCAGCAACCACTTCGGCCTCTGCTTCCGCTTCCGGCGCTTCCGCCGAAATCAACGGCTCGTACAAACGGAATTCTGCGGGTACCGCTTGAGTTGCCTCTACCCAGTGAATCGTGCCTTTGACTTTGCGGCCTGTAAAGCCGCTGCCGCTCTTCGTTTCTACATCATATGTGCAATGAATCTCAACAACATTACCATCCGCATCCTTGATCACGTCATTACATTTAATGAAGTAGGCATGTTTCAAACGAACTTCATTGCCAGGGAACAAACGGAAGTATTTGTTCGGTGGATTTTCCATAAAATCGTCTTGCTCGATATAAATCTCACGGGAAAACGGAATTTGGCGGTTGCCCATCTCCGGATTTTCCACGTTATTCTCGGCTTCCAACCACTCCACTTGTCCCTCAGGATAGTTGGTGATAACCACTTTGAGCGGGTGCAGGACAGCCATGGTGCGCGGAGCTTTCAGTTTCAGATCCTCACGAACAAAGTGCTCCAGCGTTTGCAGATCGATCACGCCTTGGCTTTTGGAAATGCCTGTTTCGAATACAAAATCACGAATCGCTTCCGGTGTGTACCCCCGGCGACGCAAACCCGAGATCGTTGGCATACGCGGATCATCCCAGCCATCGACATGGCCTTCATCCACAAGCAACTTCAGCTTACGTTTGCTCGTTACCATCTGTGACAGGTTCAGGCGGCCAAACTCGTATTGACGCGGCTGACTTTGCATCTCACACTCTGCAACAACCCAATCATAGAATGGACGTTGATCTTCAAACTCCAGAGAACACAAAGAGTGTGTTACACCTTCAATGGCATCTTCCAGCGGGTGTGCGAATGCATACATCGGGTAGATGCACCATTTGTCGCCCGTATTATGGTGATGTGCATGAGAGATACGGTAGATGACCGGATCACGCAGGTTGATGTTAGGCGAAGCCATATCAATCTTGGCACGCAGTACCTTTTCTCCGTTCTTGAATTCGCCTGCACGCATACGTGTGAACAGGTCGAGGTTCTCTTCCACCGAACGGTCGCGGTACGGGCTGTTTTTGCCCGGCTCGGTCAGCGTTCCGCGCATTTGACGGATTTCGTCGGCGCTTTGGTCGTCGACATAGGCTTTACCTTTTTGAATAAGCAAGACCGCACGGTTGTACATCTCATCGAAATAATCCGAGGCAAAACGTTTCTCGTTCCACTCGTATCCGAGCCATTTCACGTCTTCCTGGATGGAGTTCACGTACTCCACGTCTTCCTTCACCGGGTTCGTGTCATCAAAGCGCAGGTTTGTCTTGCCGCCGAACTCGCCGCCCAGCGTAAAGTTGATCCAGATCGCCTTCGCGTGACCAATATGCAGATAACCGTTCGGTTCCGGTGGAAAACGGGTAATAACTTCCTGGACTTTGCCCGACCGGAGGTCCTCGGTAATGATATTTTTAATAAAGTTAGGTGGGGTTGTGAATCGGTTGTCCACAGTTATCAAACCTTTCATGAATGGATTGGAGCTTGCAAAAAGTACAATAGTACAGCAATTCCGGGTAAAATTCCTTAATGACGAAACCATTTCCTGAAAATATCTTCTTTCATGGAAAGTTTCGTACGCGTTTCATTTAAATATACCTTTAACGGGGAAGGAGTTCAATAAATAACAACATGAAAATCGGGATCAAACGCACACGCTACCCGATTCAAGTTAGGCCCAATACCATTTTGACGAGTTCGCACGAATCATGTAGCATATGAGTAAAACTAAATTTAAGGGAGGGTTTCCCAAGTGAACGCGCTAAAACTGACCAAAGAACAGCAGGATGAAGCCATTCGCACGATCCAGTCGTATTTTGAAGAGGAACGCGGCGAAGAATTGGGCGATCTGGCAGCATGGGGCGTCCTCGACCTGTTTATGACACAGCTTGCTCCCTACATATATAATCAGGCACTCAGTGACGCACGCACGACGGTAAACCAGCGCATGGCCTCCATGGAAGAAGATCTGTTTGCTCTGGAGCGCAAATTGCCCCGGCCTCCCCGCTAATCTACCTATTATATAAAGAAAGAAGGTTGCAATCATGTTTACCTATTCATTGGATGAATATACCGAGCTTCGCCCGCTCTTGATGGAGCACACCAAACCGCTGTTCGAACTGACGGACCGTTCCCGGGATCAACTGAGACATTGGCTGCCTTGGGTAGATCAGGTGACCGACATGGAACATACATCGAGCTTTATTACGAACGCGTTAAAACAAGCTGCGGAGAACGGCGGCTTCACAGCCGGCATCTGGTTAAAAGGAGAACTTGCAGGTATCATCGGTTTCCACGAGATTAACTGGACAAGCCGTTCCGTAAGCATCGGATACTGGCTTGGCAAAGGCTTTGAAGGACAGGGCCTAATGACCAGTGCCTGCCGTGTCTTGGTGGATTACGCCCTCGTGACACTGGATCTGAATCGGGTCGAAATTCGCTGTGCCACCAACAACAAACGTAGCCGTGCTATTCCGGAACGACTTGGCTTCGTGCTTGAAGGTGTCATTCGCCAGGCGGAAAAGCTGCCTAAAGGATACGTCAATCATGCGGTATACGGCATGTTACAGCATGAATGGGAACTTTTGCGATAAAACAGCCTTACATAATGGACATATCATCATACATCACCCTAATCCGCTTGCCCTTTGTCTGTGACGGCACATGTCCCATAGATGAGGGGTATTTGTGGTTAGGACACCATTTTTTACTTCCCCTTAAGGTTGAACTCATCTCTGCTTCATGCTCGGTGCCTAAGATAGCGTTGTGGCTGTATAACCACAAACTCTATTCAAGGAAGAAGGATGATCACGGATGAAGAAAACCACAACATCAAAGGCAGTCAAAGTAACCAGCGCTTTAGCTTTAACACTTGCACTTGGCGGGGGCTTGGTGGCAACAACTGCGGTTCATGCAGACCCTGCGGCGAAAGCATCCGATGCACTCCAAAACAAACGCACTGCCCCGATGGGGTCCCATATATTGAAACCACCTGGCGAAGCGGAACGAGGACTTGGACCTTGGTTCGGGCCTCATGCTGAAGAAGTTCTCTCTGTGCTGGGCATCACCAAAGATGAGTTGAAAGAAGCCATTAAAGCAGATAAGTCCCTTGCTGAAATTGCTGCCTCAAAAAAGGTTGAGACACAGACGATCATTGATAAACTGGTAGCCACGGAGAAAAAGGAACTGCAACTACAGCTTACCGACTCCAAGATCACACAAACCCAATATAATGAACGTTTGGCCGCTCTCACGGAACGCGTGAGTGAACTAGTAAACGAAAAACCATCCGCATTACGTGAGAAAAAACCAGAACATCCTGCGCCTGGAATGGGTTTGCCTGGACGGGGGTTTGGCCCTGAAGTCGATCGCAACCTGGACAAGCTCGCGTCTTTACTCGGAGTGACCACCAATGAATTAACTTCATCACTCAAAAAAGGGGATACCCTCGCAGCCATTGCCTCTGCCCAGAAGGTAAACGTGCAAACCCTTATTCAGCAGCTTGCAACCGATAGAACGGCCGATCTGCAGCAAGAGTTGAAAGACGGGAAAATTACACAGGCTCAGTATGATGAACGGGTTGCCGATCTAACCCAGCGCATCACAGACCTTGTTAATGGCAAACGCCCATCCGTTCAGCCCGAGCATCACCATGGCTCTCGTTTGAAAGACGAGTCTGGCACCCCAGTTAAACCTTTGCCAGAGAACGACAAAACAGACAAAGCAGGCACGACAGATCAGGCAGGTACGAGCACTTCTGATCTTAGTAAAGATCCTGCATAACCAACCGTTAGCAAGCAAATCGTACGTGGAATCTCACCTGTCTCTGCATCCTACAGGATGATTTCCATGCCAAGCCCCTCCTTCCCACGCTGTCAGCAGCGGTGAAGGAGGGGCTTTAATGTTTATCAGGTACATCGTCCTTTAGAGCGCGCGCACCATGCCACCATCCACAATTAATGATGTTCCGGTAATGTAGGAGTTGGCACCAGACAACAGAAATACGACAGCTTTGGCGAATTCCTCCGGCTGTCCATAACGCCCCAGCGGAATCTCTTTACGGAACTGCTCGGCAATCTCGTCTTCACTGACTCCATTCTGTTCTGCCCTCGCCGTATCCAACTCACGAATCCGATCTGTTGCGATGCGTCCAGGGGCTACGGTATTAATCAGAATACCGTATGGTGCAAGCTCCTGAGAGAGCGTCTTGGCAAGACCAAACACACCCGTACGAAACGTATTGGATAGAATCAGACCCGGAATGGGTTGCTTCACCGATGTGGAGGCAATGTTGACGATATGTCCTCCGCTTGCCTTCATATACGGAAGCACACCCCGAATCAGCCGCACATAACTAAGCATGTTTAGCTCAAACGCACGCTCCCAGTCCTCGTCGGTCAGTGACTCGAACGTACCGGAGGGCGGGCCGCCAGAATTGTTAACCAGAATGTCGATCTGGCCAAACTGTTCTGCTGTAGCCTGAATAAGTGCCGCGATGTCCTCCTTGCGTGTTACATCCGTTGCGACATATTCGACACATCCTCCGCCGCCAAGTGCAAGCAACTCTTCTTTGACGATAGCGAGCTTGTCCCCGCTTCGGCTGGCCAACATCACATCCGCACCTTCCAGTGCCAGCTGTGCCGCAACCGCTTTGCCCAGGCCTCGACTGGAGGCCAGCACGAGTGCTTTTTTACCGCGAAGTCCCATATCCATTGTGTATTCCTCCCTAAGCAAAGTTTGTTCTCCTACACATCCGTCTAACCGTCTAGGCATCAATAAAATAAGCCATTAAAATGTCGTCTACATCCCTGCCACCGATTCGGAACTCAGATACAAGCCTGCCTTCGGTTATAAACCCACATTGCTCATAGAAGGCAACCGCTCCCGGGTTGCTGGATAATACACGCAGTCTCAGCTTACGAATGCCCTGCTCCAGCGCGTGTTGCTTCATCGCTTTCATTAGAGCTGTTGCCACACCAGAGCGGCGAAAATCCGGATGAACAGCAATATGGATTTCATAGACATGCCGATTCACTGGCATCCCCGTAGGGGGATGGAAGCCCACGTATCCGCATACCTGATCCTCTTGTACCGCAATGAGCTGACTGCCAGGAGGACAATATTGCAAATACTGCTGTCTGGATCTCCATTGCATCGGTGCAGGCGAGGTGGATGCATTCCAGACCAGCATATCCAGCTCCATTAGCTGGTTTGCATCCTTCATCTCGGAAGCACGGATTTGATACGTATGACTGGTGAACATGCTGATTCAACCTTTCGATATCTTCATTCAATTTTTTGATTCGCTTCATTTAAATATCTTTTTCCCTAGCTTGATTACGCTATCTTTATCATGTTCTTTATTCTGTTATCTATTGTAGCATAGCCGCCGGGAGGACTAAAATTCCACCTTCGTTTGACCAAATCATGAAAGATTAGAGCACACTACAACTTGCCTGCTAGCATAGCCGATGCCCTCTAATTTCTGGACCCAGCAGAAAAAAGCAGATAACCATGGACTTCGACAAATCAATTTACCTTGCCGTAACGTCATACTTTATACTGATTCCATGGTAATACTTATAGATACGGTTCAATAAGGTAAGGAGGTACATCCGGTTGAATATCAAAGAAGCCGCTTCCCGGCTGGGGATTTCCGCAAGAGCCATTCGTTTTTATGAGGAAAAAGGGTTAATTCAGCCTGCCAAGCAGGTCAGCAACGGATACCGCACTTATACGGAAAATGACATTTGGCGTTTGCAGACAATAGCAGCGCTACGCGAAATTGGCATGTCTTTGCAGGATATTACTCACGCGCTCGCCGAGATAGATCAAGGTAACCAGCAGGGGTTAGAGGAATATCTGGAGTTGCAGCAAGCGGTGATGTACGCCCAGTGGGTGGAGTTAAAACGTATGATGGATACAACCCAGCGGATGATCGACCTGAACCGTCAGGACGGGGCGCTGGATGTCAGCCACCTGCATGATCTGGCTGGCAGTGCACGCAGACTGCGGGAAGCAAGGCAGAACTGGCATGACCGCTGGAATTATGATAAACAAGCGGCCATCCATGATCAGCGGGTTCAAACTATGACAGATACAGAGGATTACACTCCACAAGCAGATTCAACCCTATCCACGACTGCGTCCTTAGGCCACGTACAAACAACAGCAGACAAGCCATTTAACCTATACCGTAATTACGACGAAGCATTAGAACAGACCTTGCAGTCTATTGCTCCTCAGCCTGGAGAAACTGGCTTGGACATTGGCACTGGGACAGGCAATCTGGCTGGCAGAATGCTGCGTCAGGGTGCTGTCATGACCGGGATCGATCAATCACGGGAAATGCTGCGAACATGCCGCCTCAAGTATCCTCAGATGCAGGTGAAGCTTGGTAATTTTCTGGCCTTGCCTTTTGCCGATCAATCCTTCGACTTTGTTGTATCCAGCTTCGCCTTCCATCATCTGGGTCCGGATCAGCAACAGCTCGCTTTGGAAGAAATCCAGCGTGTGCTCAAAACCAGCGGCACGAGCAGAATCTGTCTCACCGACCTGATGTTTAGGGATTCCGCCCATCGTGACGCTTACCTACGACATGCCAAGGTCACAGGCGACAAGGAACAACAACGCGCTTTGCACGAGCGCCATTTCCCATTGCTGGACGAATTACACTGCCGTCTGACTCACCTGGGCTACGAGACCAAACATGTCCGTCATAATGAATTATTGCATACCGTACTTGCGGTTCCGCTATAATAGCAGGTATCTGACAACAACCTCCAGCGAAACACGAATGATATAGGAAAGAGCCAACTCTCCGAAAGGAGGTTGGCTCTTATTGCTGGTCTCGCTAGAGAGGACAGCAATGACTAGTTTACATATAAATATCAACAATCGTACGCTCAGCCGTGCCGCTTACTTCTTTGAACGCATCCAGCGAGATGCATACCCCGCCTTCACGATAACGGTTCACTGTACGCTCACCAGCCACGTCTTTGCCATTCACCGTTACACGGCTGACAGCTTTCTCATTCAGGTGGTAGATAAACGTCACCGGCGTGCCTGCATATTCGAATTCGAATTGCATGCCATCCAGCTCAGCTGGCAGTACCGGGTCAATGACCAGATTACCGCCTTCCTGACGAATACCGAGTGCATTCGAGATCAACTGGTTCATGTAGATTCCAGGGCCGCTGGAGTAGATTCTCCATCCGCCTTTCACTTCTACCGTCCCTTTGCGAAGCTGGTCAAAATGTTCCTGTGCCTCGTAACGGGTGTTGAACTTGCCATCCGAACTACTGAAGTACGCGTTCGCTTGGCGAATCTCTGCATTAGGCACAACCTCACGGATCCCCACCGGATTGATCATCGCCAGACCGTTCCACACTTGATCCGTTTTACCCAGCTTCGCCATCGCTTCCACGTAACGGATGTGGGCATGCACATATTGCAAACCGATCTCACGTCCGAAGTTGGATGCTTGCTCTGCACGTTTGAAGTGTGTGCTCACACCGCCAGCATATTGCGCAGGACGGTTCATCAGACGTACGCCATCCGGGCAGAGGAACTGTTCACGAATGAGTGCATAGTGTGACTCAGCCTGTTCTGCGTTCAGCAGTTCGCCGATCATGCTGCGTGTCATTGGCAACAGACGATATTGGATACCAGTCTCGGTGTCTGTCGGGTGCAGCATCAGCTTCGCCCGATCTGCCTCTTCCATGTACACAAAGCCTGGAATTACATCTGTGCCCAGCATGTAACGGTTGAAATCCTCGCGGATGCCCTGTGCCAGTTCGGCAAGCTCTTGCGCAAAAGCTTCGTCTTTGGACTTCAACGCCTGTGATAACACGTTCACGGACTGATACGTCAAGGCAACCGTCCAGCTACTCACCATGTATTGCTTGAGTTGTGCATTAGCTGGTTGCAGGGTATCATCCCAGTCTCCATCTCCATAGGAGGACAGGAACGTATCGTGCAGGAAGTGTGCACGGATATACTCGATCTCTTTTTTCGCGTGATCCAGTACGGTTGCTGTCTCTTCTGTGAATCCAAAGCTGTGTTTAACTGTATAAGGCACTTTCTCATCCAGAATGGCATAATCGCGTGTCGCAGTAAGGTAATCTGCCAGCACTTTCAGCGGCCATACGATGATATCGCCATGGCTCTCTTCCTGTTGAATCGCAAAGTACTTGTCAAACATAAACCATTGCGGCCAGTTACCATCATCTTCGTATTGGTGTGTGTACACCATTTTGATGATATCGCGAACCTGCTCATATTTTTGAGTGGCCATGAAATACTCTACCGGACCTTGGCACACATCACGCGTACCCCATGCCGCACCGCCGTATTGCTCCAGACCATGAGGCACAGAGTAGTGAACCAGCATGTTGTGGGTGTACCACCAAGCAAGTGCGTTGACTTTGAACAGATCTTCCGCATCCTGGCTCTCGCCGCGGGACAAACGGAAACCATTCATGACACCTGCAAAGAACTCACGGTATGCCTGCACTTCTTCTTCAAAAGAAAGAGTAGAAGTTGCTGTGTCAGCACCCGCAGTCGCCTGACCTTCCAGCACGCCCTGAACCTTCAGCGTCCATTCCGCAGTCTCTTCTAAGCTTAACGTTACAAGTGAAGCAGCACCACTGCGAACACCGCTGGCAAGAAGTGTTTCGTCCCCGGCTTGTACAGAGGCACCTTCAACAGTCATGCGGTACTCCAGCTCAGGATACGTTCCTGCACTCAGAGACTTCGAATCCGCTTTGAAAATCAATGTGCTACCATCCTGCGTCATGTGCAGTGGATACTCGTACTCATTCACGTTCATCGTAATCTGGTTCGTCACCAGGTAACGATAAGCTTTGCCACTTGTAGAACGCACATTCATGCGTACTTCCGTAGAATGCGTCGTTGTGTAATTCGTCACGATGAGTGTATCGGACTCCATTTTGTATATCCAGCGAGCATAGTTAAACCCAATCTCGAACAAAGACGGCATCGTCAGCAGACGATATTGCCCATCGATCTCAACATAGATGCGTTGTCCGGCCGTTTTTGGCACGTTCAGAGCATTGCGGGCATTACTGATCATTTTATTAAAATTGGTGTTACCAATGACAAGCTGTGAGTTAAACATTCCGTACATATACGAGGTGGTTGTAATAACCTGTGCACCAAGTTTTACATTACCGCCGCTCATCAGAATATGTCCGTGTGGACGCTCCACCAGCAGTTCTTTGGCTTTCAATACGATATGCTCGTAAGATTCGGTAAAGAAGGACAACAGCCGATCCCCGCTACGTTCTTCCTGATGACGGTCAGGGTACAGCTGGTTAATCTCTTCCTGCGTCAGATCCAGTGCCGCCAGTGGCTCACCCAGAGACGAGGAAAGTTTCACCTGTTCAAATACTTCACCTTGTTCTGCGTTCAAAGCCTGTACTTCGTTCCATGCTGCTGCAACTTCATCTCCATACTCCAGTGCGGTAATACCCGATGCATGGTTAGGCTTCGCCAGTCCGTAGAAAACAACCTGTGCCTCACCGTTCAATTCCAACAACTCGGATTGCAATGCAGTATAAGCGAACTCATACTGGTAAGTTTCGTTTGCCAGAGACGGGCGACTCAGGCTTTCAGGTTGATTGGTTTCTTTGTAAGATAGTCCGAAGAACTGGAATCCATCTGTTGAGTAACCCACCGCTTTGGTCAAAGAGCCTTGTTGCATGTAAGGGAACACGCCGCCCTGTGGCTGGTTTTGACGTGAACATACCACATAGCCTTTTGCATCATCTTCAAATACCGTATGGTCGATATATTGCGACAGATAGGCTTCATTACTACGTACTGCGCCCGGATCAGCAAGTCCCACATCTTGTCCATACACCACATCAACACGCTGCTGTTGTCCTGTAATCTTCACATCCCAGAACCAGATTCCTTGCGGGGCAAGCGTAAATACAACTTTATACTGGATCGCCTGTCCTGCAGGGTTCGGTTGCACACTGCCTGTCCAGATCAGCTGACGGTCTGCATGTAATTTGCTCGTAGATACTTGGCTACCGGAATGCACGCCGAGGAGAGGGAAGGAAAGAATCTCCCCATTTTCTCCGTATACACGCAGGTATAGATTATTCAAAGACCCATCAATCGGGTTGCTAAGTAGTTGATTCAGCATGGTTGAGCCGGAAGTGGCTTGATACAAATCTCCACTGTTCAAAAAAGTAAATGTGACTTCTCCGGCTGCCAGACGAATCGTTTCATTCATGGTTGTTGCCATCTCTCTATCACTCCTTAAATTAGTTTACGACTTAAAATCGAAACGTTTCGATATTTTTGAAAAAGAATAGGGCTCCCTTTGAACCGGTCGTTCCCGACCCGTTCCAACGATAACCCTCATGCTGTAATACAAGTAACACATTGTGTTCACTTACAGATCACACTTCTCGTCGTTATGTATCCATCTTAGCCAAGTCTTGCTGTGATGAATACTTGCTCTGCCTTTTGCATCTACTGCCCCAGTTGCCACCAATATTACATACCATGATGCAAACTCGGTAACCTTATTTCCTACTCTCGACCTTAAGGAGACCCCACGGACCCGCGCTCTACCAGATCAATCGTTAATGTATAGGATGGATTAACACTCTCTCCATTCAACATCTGGAACAGCAGATGCCCGGCCAGTGATCCCGCCTCATGCTTCGGCTGACGAATCGTGGTCAGCGGTGGTTGAATATATTCAGACAGCTGGATATCATCGAATCCAATAACGGAAACATCTCCCGGCACCGAAATACCACTCTCTTCAAATGCCTTCAGTCCACCAATAGCCATCTCGTCATTCCCGTAAAACACTGCTGACGGCAGCTCTCCCTGCATAATCATCATCTTGGTCGCGCTGAAACCGCCCTCGCGCACAAAATTGCCGTTCAAACGCCACTTGGATTTTTCGGTAAGGCCTGCTTCCCGCATCGCTCGGAGATACCCCTGGTAACGTAGCGCATTATCATAGGAATTGGACGGTCCGCTGATATAAGCAATATTCTCATGCCCCGCTCTAATTAGACGGCGAGTCGCCAGATATCCTCCCTGCTCTCCATCCACCAGTACGCTAACAAGATGATCGCCAGATAGCTGTCGATCCATGACAATAATGGGGAATCGCGACCCGGCAGACTGAACCAGGATATCATCATCGATGTTATGAGCCAGAACAACGGCTCCGTCCACTCTTTTTTCACGCAAAAAACGTACGGCCGTTGAATCCCCTCCACCCATCGAGCTGCACGCAATCAGGTCATACCCGTTCGCCAGCGCCACATCCTGCACACTACGAATCAACTCGGAGTAATAAGGTCCCGACAAGTCTGTCAAGATTAGCGCGATGGTATTGGTCCGGCTCCGTTTCAGATCCATGGCAAAGCCGTTTTTACGGTAATTCAGTTCCCGTGCTGCCTCGAGCACTTTGGCTTTGGTCTTGGCACTAACCTTGCTGTCCCCATTCAATGCATAGGAAGCAGTAGAGAGTGCTACACCCGCCAGCTTTGCCACATCCTTGATCGTTGCCATTCCTAGTTCGCCCCTTCTTGCTTCACTCGTCCATGACTATTTCGTTCTGTGCTCTGTTCTTTTATAGTTACTATTCATTGTAATGCAAATATTTTGAGATGATGTTTCAGGGTACCTCTAAAGTATGTTATGGTTGTACTATTATTATAAATCTTGAGTTGCTTCTAAACCATTTCAATTATGGATCGAAACGTTTCGAGGTATTTCCAAAAAAATAATTCATGCTCAACCTTCTTGTCTCTCTGCTGTAGTACAAACAAAACTGTAGTCATGATTCGTTCCTTCGTAATCAAATTCTTCTTAATCATATAAAAAGAAATATTGAGAAATCTGCTCTACACAACAGATTGAAACGTTTCGACATTCTCATTATAGTCGCTAGTGATAGCGATTTCAACCATTTTATTTGATTTTCGCAGAAAAGAAGAACATATTCAATACGTTCATATCTCACTTTGAACCTCACACAGGCTTCAACGCTTATGTTCAGCATCAATGATTATAAAATGAGGACTTGCTTTATAGGAAAGCCTATACCTCAAATTGTCCCAAGATCAGCCTTAAAAATCCAACCCTAAGATCAAAATAAAGATTATAGATAAATATCCATATAAAGCAAGTCAAACGATCTAACGAATGAGACTTACACAGAATCAGATTACTTTTTTACCGCATGAATAAAATGAATCGTCTCAAAAGCAGACAAGTCATCTGTTCGTTGACTGAAATACCGCTCCTGTACTTCTTCAGGGGATAGATGCTCATAGATGAGAAGACCTGCTTTTTCCAGCAGATGCTCCATGTCTTCATACGTGAAGCAGGATAGCATCGGTTCGCCCCCCATCGTAGCCATTTTGACCATGTTTTCGACACGGTTATATTTGCCCTTTTCCTGAAAGAGATGTTCATCTGCATAATCAAACACGATTGAACTTCCAGCTGGAAGAGGTGCAAAAGCGTGATGAATTAAACGACAGAGGTCTTCTTTGGGCAAATAATACGAAACGCCAAGCAGTGTAAACATGGTTCTCACATCTCGGAATAGACTGCTCCAAGAATCCGTACGAATCATCTCACGGGTGAAGTCCATGGGTACAAAATGAAGATTGCGTGGAATAACCAGCTCTGCCTGCCTCAAACGCTCTTTCTTTAACTGCTGTTCAGATGGGAGATCTACCTCGAATATGTCCAACTCATCCCCCAATTCCGGGTGTCTAAACGCAAACGTGTCCATACCGGCACCAAGAACAATCATCTGCTTCACGCCCAGCGCAGCTTCCTGTAGCATCACCTGTTCACTGTAGGCAGAGCGAGCCAGCGTGATCGGTGACAGCTGGACTTGGGTTATCCATTTTAATATCTGATTTGAATCACCCCTGAACTGATGATCCGCATCCGGGTGAAAGAAATGAATGCCTCGTATCATGTTTTCGCTAATTGTTGCGAATTCTTCTGAAGTGATCAGTTTTCGACTTACAAAATCATTAAAGATAAGTGGTTCATCATGCTCCATATGGTAGGCTCGGGCAAATGCTGAAATCAGAGACGTTATACTGGACTCCTTCTTCTCGCTCATCATGTTCCTCCCGTATCAACAAAAATAAGGTCCCCCTGGCCAGGAGAACCTTAGTATATACGGAAAGTTTATATATGTAAATTATATCATATATAAACTTTTTTGTCAATCTCATTTTTAGATAAGTTCATTAGAATCTATATTATTTCAGTCGTCTCTGTTGTTTAGATTCAGTACGTTCATTTTGTCCGTTTCACTTAGAATCCTATGCGTCCAAGCCGTATTCCCGAGTCTCCCGGTTACGGTTCAGCGCAGCATGTAATACAAATCCAAGCAGGGCTATTGAAGCCGTCCCGGTTGCCAGCCATGCTACAGGGATTAGACCCTGTTTATCATACATAACCCCCATCGCATACGGCCCGATTACACGTCCAACCGCTCCAATTCCGCCCGAGACACCAATGTAAAAAGGGGCTGCCCTCCCCGCATGCTCCGATATAAATGCCGGTGTTGCCGGTGAGATTAACATCTCTCCGAAAGTAGCGAGCACCATCGCAAGTACCATGCCCGGATAATTGTACATCGTGATCATAACAATGTAGGCGAGCCCATAAAATAAGGCACTTGCTGTCATCTGGGCGCTGGAGGTACGAGCCATCGTACGTTTTATCCAACTGGTGAATGGTTGCCCCACAAAGATCAGCACCCCGTTAAGTGTCCAGAGCAGACCGTACATTCTTTTCTCCAATCCTTCTGAAATAATATACGGGGATACGCCTGTATTCCAGATGGAGTTGCCAAACAAAAGGAACAACACACCAAGACTCATAAACAGATACAGCCGAGTGTTTCCCAGCAGTGTCCAGATGCCCGGACCGTCTGGTACGGTTTTACGTTTCGTCAGCTGTACTTCTCCCTGCTCCGGCTCCGCCCGGGAAAGATAAAACCAGAAAAACACTGCAAATCCTGCTGAGGTCACCCCGTTTAACACAAAGCTCAGATGATATGAAAAGTCAGCGAGAAATCCGCTAAGCGCCGTTCCAATCGCCACACCGATGTTGTTCGCCACATAAATAATGTTAAACAGTTCTCCGCGCCGCTCGGCAAACCGGAAGCCGATAAACGCTTGAATTGCAGGCAACGATAATGAACTGAATAACCCAATCCAACCCATTGCACAGATAAAAACAACCCAGTACGCGCTAATCCAAGGCAATGCGAACAATCCTGCCGCGTTTAGTGCAAGCGAACCAATGATTAGTTTTTTCACACCTACACGATGGTATAGAGAGCCACCAAGCAGCTGTCCAAAAATACCACCCAGAGATTGAATCAAAATAACAAAACCTGCGTTTGCCATCGTGCGCCCCAGCTCGTCGAATACATACATAGTCGTCAGCGGCCACATGAGAGCACTACCCGTGGCACTCACCATGCTTGCCAGCAAAAACACTTTCACTTCTTTTGGATAGTTATCCAGCCATCTCAACATTTTACCCATACTCCTTACATCTTCTAGCCTGACATACCCTTACCATTGTCCGCACAAAAGGCTCCCGCACACGTGGCACAACTCGCCACGGCGGAAGCCTGTAAGTTAAAGATATTATAATATGAATCTATATTACATCAAAACTATCTGGCTGCAAGCACACTCATTGCCGCTTCACTTCAACAGTGGCCGAGAAAAAGGTTGCACCGTTCCCCATATCCGACAAGCGGCCCGATGTCAGGGAATTGGAGCGCTGTTTTTTGCCCTCGCCGTCCCACCACAGTCCTTGGCTGATGACCGTTCCCGGAAGCATGGCATCCGTAACTTTGGCGGTCAGTTCAATACGTCCCCGTTCATTCCATACCACAACCGCATCGCCATCCTGTACTTCGCGGCGAGCCGCGTCCTCTGGATGAATTTGCAATAGCGGCATCTTCTCCAGCCGTTGATGTTTAGCTGAATTACCAAAGTTGGAATTCAAGAAATTATGGTTCGGCGGAGATACAAACATAAGTGGATACGCTTCATCTGGACCAGCCGGATTCTCTCCATCAAAACCTTCAACTAACGCGGCGTATGTCGGTAATGGCGGTAGTCCCTTCTGCTGCATCTGCTCGGAGTATAATTCAATCTTGCCTGATGGCGTAGGCAAATGTTCCAGGAAAGATTCATGAGCCGACATGTCCAGCTTCACAAACCGCTGTTGCTTCAGACGATCCAGTGTAATCCCATTCATATAAGGGTTCTCCGTGCCCTGAAGTGCATTCTCAATCATCTGCTCCGGCTTCTCACCAAAGATGTCCGCATCATAACCCATGGCTTGGCCAAGTAACGAGAACAGCTCCACATTGCTTTTACTCTCGCCGATTGGTGCGATCACCGGCTCTTGTAACTGGACATATTGGTGCCAGTAGGACAGGTACAGGTCTGTTGCTTCAAAAGAAGACGTTGCCGGCAGCACAATATCTGCATATTTTGCCGTATCCGTCATGAACAGGTCATGAACCACAGTAAACAGATCTTCCCGTGCAAAACCTCGCTCCACTCGTTCCGTATCCGGTGCTACCACCAGTGGATTGCTGCAGTAAACTAACATAGCCCGGATCGGCTGCTCCGCCTCCAGCAATGCTTCGCCAATCCGGTTCATGTTTACGACCCGCGGATTGGCATTTTGCCTTAGGTCAGGCCGCTCCAACGCGTCACCGTTGGTGCTCCCGTAGCTGTTCGTGCGAACTGCACCGCCGCCGCGCTTCAGCCACTGCCCTGTAATTGCAGGCAAGCAGGCGATGCTGCGCACGTTCATGCCCCCATTGTCATGGTGCTGCAAGCCATTGCCAATGTGAATATGAGCGGCCTGCGCTCTTCCGTAGAGCTGTGCCAGCTCTACGATCGTTTCTTCCGGCACGCCTGTAATGCGTGCTACGCGCTCCGGTGTGTAACTACGGACATGCTCGCGTAGTGCTTCGTGTCCCACGGTATATTTTTGCATAAATGCTTCATTCGTCAGTCCTTGCTCAAACAGCACATGCATCATTCCCAGTGCCAGCGCACTGTCCGTACCCGGATAGAGCGGGATGAACCAGTCCGCCCATTGTGCCGTACGATTTCGGTGAACGTCAATGACAACGATTTTGGCACCGTTCTTACGAGCCTTCTCCGCCAGTACAACCTGATGCATATTGGTGCTGACAATGTTCCCACCCCACACCACAATCAGATCTGCATGCTCTGTATCCTCAGGCAACGTGCCGTGGTTGGCTCCCATCGTATATTTCCAGCCTGTGTTACCGGCAGCATTACATATCGTCTGCTCCAGCACGCTTGCGCCAAGCGCATTGAAGAAACGCCGATCCATGCCGTCGACACCTAGCACACCCATATTACCGTAAAAACTATAAGGTAGAATGCTCTCAGGTCCATACGTTGCAGACAAGTCTTTGAACTTTCCTGTGATTTCCTGAATCGCTTCGTCCCAACTGATACGCTCGAACTTGCCTTCACCTTTGGCGCCGACACGTCGCATCGGATATTGAAGTCGCTCGGGATGATACACCCGCTCCGTCATATTTCGAACTTTATTACAGATTGCACCCTTCGTAATCGGGTGATCCGGATTACCGGTGACCTTCGTAATTTTACCGTTTTCTTTATGTAATAGCAGACCACATGTGTCTGGACAATCGAGCGGGCATACCGCTGGAAATACACCATTCTCCTGTTCAATCATCATTGGGCTCCCCCTCTTTCAATAGCTATCCCTATATCATATCCCGTTCAGTGTTATAACGTAAAGAGAACAGAATAAATCGGCCAAATCTTCATCATTGCTGGGTAGCATGTTATGAGTGCAAACTGGTCATTCCATTCAAAAATTTTAATTTCGAAAAAAGTTTTCTGCCTATGATTCATTCTCTGAACCCTAGGGTAAATTAAGAACAAGGCATTAGGCTGGTGTTTCCCCACTTCCTCCTCATGCCATATCATGGACCACTCCCGAAATTCGCCATGCTCAGGTTTCGTTCCCCCGAACCTTGTCATGGCGAATTTAATTTTGGGCAAAAAAAAGATGGCCACCTCCCATCTCCCCACGATCAACCCTGTCGTGAAGCGATGAGATGCACCATCTCACTTCGTTATTCCGTATTCTTACAAATATGATGCTACAATGCTCCTAAGTGTCGACTCTCCCATAAATTACGCCTGTTTACTCCACATCGCTCTGCCTTCTGCTTCCACTGAAGAAACCATAGCAGGAACAACCGTCTCCGGCTTGGCCGCTGGCTCTGTTTTACGCAGATATACCATCCAATACGCAGCCGCTACGAACAACGCTCCACCCGTCAGATTACCTAGCCAAACCGGAATAAAATTCATGACGTACTGGCCCCAGGAAAAGTGCCCCTCAAAGATCGCCGCTGGAATCAGAAACATGTTGGCCACAACGTGCTGAAATCCGATAGCCACAAACGCCATCGTTGGAAACCAAATGCCCAGAATTTTACCGCTCATCGTATCGGATGCATAAGACAGCCAGACAGCCAGCGCTACCAGCCAGTTACAGCCTATGCCTGAGATAAAAGCCTGCAGGAAGCTGTCATGCAATTTGTGTCCTGCCATATCAACCACTTTGCTCAGGTATACACCCTCTGCGGTGAGCCCAAGCACATGACCAAAGAAAAAGGCCACAAACAATGCACCGAGCAGATTACCCACGGTCACAAGTAGCAGGTTCTTCAACATGCTGGCTGGAGAGATTTTACGTGTGATTGCAGCGAGCGGTACAGCCATCATATTGCCCGTTAACAGTTCTCCACCACCAATCAAGACCAGAATCAGACCTACCGGGAACACCGCCGCTCCGATAAACGTTGCAATGCTCCCCCACTCCGCTGGTGCAGATGCAATTACGCGAATATCGAGCAGAAACCCAAGCGCAATAAAGGCTCCCGCCAGGAAACCAAGAATCAGCACAGAAGAAACCGGATTCTGTGCTTTCTTAACACCAGCCTGCGCCGTATATCGTGCAACCTCCAGAGGTGTTTTGGTCGCCATATGTCATCCTCTCCTTTGTCTTCTATCCGTTCGCAAATCATTGAATTCATCTATGGTTTTATTGTATCTCGACCTTGTCGAAAACTTTGTGCAAATAATCACAAAGTAATCTAAGAAGATGATTCAATTTGCTACTTAGACGACAAAAAAAGAAGACTGACGATATGATCGCCAGCCTTCCTTCTGTCTTTATTTTATGATGTACCCAATTTTAATATCGTTGCTAGCCGCCTACATTCATGACTCACCTCACCGACTTACACCAGCGCTGGCGCTTTAACCTCTACCGGAGGCAGGGCTTGCAGACCTGCTGTGTTCAGGAAGTTCCAAGGTTTGTTGTAGTGCGGTTGGAAGAAGAAGTCGATAAACGCCAGCTCATCCACCGTCATGTTGTTCTGAATACAAACCGAGATCGTATTGATCGACTGCGTCAGATCCACTTGTGACATTACCTGTGCACCGACAATCCGGCGAGTCGCTTGTTCATAAACCACTTTAAGCAACAGTTTCTCAGCCGTTGGCATGAATTCAGGACGGTAGCTGTCTTCCAGAACAACCGATTCGACAACAAGCCCCTCTTCTTTAGCAGACATCTCGGTCATTCCTGTTCCTGCAATATTTTGCTCATAAATTTTGATGCCCGATGTGCCCTGTGTTCCCATATAAGGTGTCGTTGGACGAACCAGGTTTCTCGCTACGAGTGTACCCATCCGCACGGCGTTTGTTGCTAGTGGAATGTAAGCCGCTTTGCCGGTTGGATTGTAGTGGATCGCACAGCTGTCACCTGCAGCAAATACATCTTCCTGACTAGTTTGCATATATTTATCGACGATAATTGCACCGTTTGGCAACATATCCACTTGGCCTTTAAGCAGCTCTGTATTCGGGCGGAATCCGATGCAGAGAATGACCAAGTCAGTCTCAAACTCCCCTTTGGATGTGATGACTTTGGTTACTTTGCCGTTCTCGCCCGTAAATTTCTGTACGGTTTGACCGAGAGCCAGTTTAATGCCTTTATTCGTGAGCGTATCTTCAATTCCATCTGTAAATTCAGGATCAAGGTATTTGTTCAAAATACGATCCACACTGTCGATCAGCGTCACTTCTTTACCGTTCATCTGGAATGCCTCGACCAGTTCCACACCGATGTATCCTGCGCCGACTACAGTAACACGTTTCGCATCTTTGGCTTTTTCGATAATAGTGTTGGAGTGATTGTAGTTTTTGCAAAGCAGGATGTTTTCCATCTCGATGCCTTCCAGCTTCGGTACAACAGGCCATGAACCTGTAGTCACGATCAGTTTGTCAAATGTATCTTCAAATTCTTCCCCGGTTTGCAGATTTTTAGCCCGCAAGGTGTGGCCTTTGGCATCCACTGCTGTAACTTCGTGAAGCATCTTGGTAACTACCCCGAGATCTGCCAATTGATTCGGCGAAGAGTAGAACAGGCCGTCAGGGTCTCTGACCACTCCACCTACGTAGAGCGCAATACCGCATGACAGGAAAGAGATATTATCATTGCGTTCATATACGGTAATGGTGGCATCCGGGTATAATTTGGCGGTATTTACGATGGCTGCTGTTCCTGCGTGTGTACATCCGATGACTGCGATTTTCATGAGAGTTCCTCCTTGGAGTATATAAAATAATGAGTTTAATAAACATGGTTAAGGTTGTGAAATATTTCACTATTCATTCGGTAGATCACTTGTGATTTATTTCACTTTATATACTCATTATAATGTGATCTTTTTCACATTGCAATAGGTTTTGCAAAAATAAATTCAAATTCCTCATAAAACATGCGACAGTTCTACTTTTGTCTTAAGTTCGCCATAGATTTTTATACGTTATAAGTACGGACCCAATCTTATTTTCACTGCTTACATTTTCCCCGAGTTGCCTATTGCTTATGCCCTCCAAATCATTCAAATTCCGTTTTAGCGCAGTACCAGCTATCTTCTATCGAACACACAATAGGCAGGATGAATGAACAGAATGCGAAAATGGATGCCATTTAAAATTAAAGGTTGATTTCTTTATTAGTAAGCGCTCACAATATATAGAATCCTTTTATTGGATTATATAATATATATGTTCCATATTAGTTCGGGAAAATAATAGCTTAAGGAGGCGTTCATTTGAGTAAACCTAAATTGTTAGCCCCATTACGCATCATACCCCTTGCACTTTCTATGGCCATGATCACTGCCGCATTAGTCACTCCACATGCCGCTGCTGCCGATGTTAATGCTTCCTCCGCCCCAGTGACAATTAAAACCGAAGTGTTGCCGAGCCAGAAATCCAGTTCTACCCTTGGAGATGTGTCCTCTTTGTTGCAGAAATTCAGGGATATAAGCAACTTCGCGACTGGGGATCTCGCCAAAGATACGGCTTATGCACTGAATATCGTATCCTGGCAGATGCCGCACGGAGGCTTTTACAAAGACATGGAGAAACAATATGCAGCACCTTGGGATGGTGTAACGGAACGTTCTGGCTGGAAAGACCCGAGCGGTGTTGAGCTTGGAACCTTTGATAATGATGCTACAACATCGGAAATCCGCTTCCTGACTGAAATGTATGTCAAAACCGGTAATCCGATCTTTAAGGACAGTGTCCGCAAAGCCGTTGATTTTATTCTCGTGTCACAGTACCCTTCGGGTGGCTGGCCTCAGGTCTATCCTAAACGCAGTAATTATTCGGATGCCGTAACGTACAATGACAATGCGATGGTGCAAACGATGATTCTGCTGGACGATATCACCCAGCGCAAACATGGATTCGATAATGATATCCTGACGAGCCAGGAACGCAGTAAACTAAAGGCCGCATTGGATAAAGGTATTGCTTATACCCTGAAAGCCCAGATTATAAATAATGGAGTACCTACTGTCTGGGGTGCACAGCATGATCCTGTGACCTATGAACCGTTACCTGGCCGAGCCTATGAGCTGGCTTCCAAATCGGGATCAGAGTCCGTTGCCATTACCGCTTTCCTTATGTCTTTACCTCAGACACCTGAAATCGAACATGCTGCTAAAAGCGCCTTGCAATGGTTTGATACCGTTCGTGAAGATGGCACCAAATACAATCGGCAAGGCCCCGTTTATTTCGAGCCTGATGCTGGCAGTGTCATTTGGTATCGTTTCTATAACGTCGATGAAGATGTTCCCTTTTACGCAGATCGGGACGGCAAAAAATATATGAACATTCTCGATATCAGCGAGGAACGCAGACATGGCTATTCATGGGCTGGAAGTTATGCTCGTAATCTGCTGAAGCTTGCCTCCGAACAAGGGTATTACAAGCTTAGCAAGCCACTTCCCAAAACATAATAATTTTGAGTAGAGTATTCTGTGTAGATACAACACTTTAGACAAATAAAAGAAGCCTGTCCCTGCGAAATAGCAGGACAGGCTTCTCGTCATCATACGTTTACCTTACAGCAGATGTAGCACATTAACCGAGCAATTGCTCAATCGTTGCACTCATGGACTCTGGTGATTCTTTCGGTTCAACGCGGCCAACAACTTCACCTTCGCGGTTTACAAGGAACTTGGTAAAGTTCCATTGAATATCGCTGGTTTCACCTGATCCGGGCTGTTGTTCTTTCAAATATTGAAAGAGGGGATGAGCCTCTTCTCCGTTCACATCTACTTTTGCAAAGACCGGGAAATTAACGCCGTAGTTAATCTGGCAAAAAGATTCAGCTTCTTCGCTTGTTCCCGGCTCCTGCCCACCAAATTGGTTACAAGGAAATCCGAGTACGACGAGGCCTTGATCACGATAACGGTCATAGAGCTTCTGCAATTCACCGTATTGCGGGGTCAATCCACATTTACTCGCTGTGTTTGCAATAACGAGCACCTTGCCTTGATACATATCCAGCGGCACTTCCTGATTTGCGGTGGTTACCGCCTTGTACGAATATACGGACATTGCTAATTCCTCCTATGAGATCGTAATATCCCAATTATAAACGTGTTCAAGTGTGAACTTCAAATTTACCGGGAAGCTACAATCGCCTCATATCGAGTTTGCCGCTCAGCTTTGCTCAGTTTGGGACACGTGTAACAATAATCTTGACCCCCGTCCACCTTATAATACAGGCAGCATGTTGACTTCATTAAGATCTTCTCCCCCGGTTGATACGGGCTGTCTATCTCTACCGGCTTGAATTTCAACAGATTTTTACGTAATCCCAGAACTTCCGGTGGCATCGTTATGACATGCTCATACCCCTGAATAACAGCTTCTCGCTCCTGATCTGTAATCTCCATCTGAACAGCCAGCGTTTTGAACCATCTCAGGATCGACGCAAGCTGTGCCCACATCTGACCTGTATTCGCCCCGCCAGCCAGTGCCACTCCTTCAATTAAAGGCCGAAGCTGTTCTCCGTAATAAGCTGTAAGCATCGCCTGACGTGTAGATGTAGAAGCTACCGCTGAGTGGTGCTCGTCGTTGACGGGGGGCGCTGGATGAGCCTTTTCAGCGTCATCTAGCAGTTGAAAATGAAATGCGGGATATCCGTCCTGCAGCGTGAGTTGTAATCGAATATTATCCAGAGAAATATCCAGCACCTTGTCACACATCGCGTTTAGGTAATGTATACCCAAGAGCAAACCACGAACGGAATGCATGAAATACACCGCTGCGGTTTGCAAGCTATCTGCACGCAAATGTTCGTTATATGTTGTTAGCATATCTCTTGCCTGCTCTGCGTCCCTTAACGAAGCCAGAGGTGCAGCGTAAACAGAGTTCAAAATGGGATTCCTCGAAATACGTGCATATTGTTCAAGCCAGGTGTAATTGATTGCGCTCATTAATGAAACCTCCTGTGAATGCGAATGAGCCGCGTGCTAACAGCGCACAGCGGCTTCATTTCTATAATTCAGGATCGCACATCCGATCCAGCTCGTTTATTTTAACTGCCTGTTGCTTGCACACGATGTTCGGCGCGACCTGCCGCATGAACCATCGCACTGTTCACTACCTTGGTTTCAGGAGCAACTGGTTTTGGACGTTCGCCAGCGAGCGCATATGGCAAGCAGAGCGGTACATTGGAGCGCGGGTCCATAACGATGTCGGCTTCAATGTTAAATACTTCACGCAGCACGTCTGAGGTCATCACTTCAACTGGGGAACCTTCTGCAATGGCTTTACCTTGCTTGATGCCGATCATATGCTGTGCATACCGAGATGCATGATTCAGGTCATGGACGACCATCACAATGGTACGATTAGCAGTGGCATTTAGATGCTCCAGCAACTGTAATACTTCAAGCTGGTGAGCCATATCGAGGAAGGTTGTCGGCTCGTCCAGGAACAGAATATCTGTTTCCTGTGCAAGTGCCATAGCGATCCACGCACGTTGACGTTGTCCGCCGGACAACTGATCGATCGGACGGTCATGGAATTCCGTCATGCCAGTCACTTCGATCGCCCACTCAATCATGCGTTTGTCTTCTGCACGCATGGAACCGAATCCTTTTTGATAAGGGAAACGACCATAGGAAACCAATTCTGTAACGGTCAGCCCTTCCGGTGCTGTAGGATTCTGAGGCAGAATCGCTAGTTGCTTGGCAACTTCACGCGTAGACTGCTTATGGATGGACTTGCCGTCGAGTAACACGCTACCTGCCTTCGGAGACATAATACGTGCCATTGTCTTCAGAATCGTTGATTTCCCCGAACCGTTGGCCCCCACAAGTGCGGTAATTTTCCCTTGGGGAATCTGAATGTTCAGATCCTCAACAATCAGTCTTTCCTCATAAGCGATATCCAGCTTGGACGTCTCCAGACGAAACATGCGATCATCCCTCTCTCATTAATCCCGGTATGTATTCCGGCTATCATAACGACAACGAAATTGAAATTATATTCTGATTCATTACTTCTGAATTTTCCGACGCTTTAACCTTCTAAAAGAAACTGTTTAATCTGCTACACTAAAGATACTGATAATCATTATCACTTGTCAACCAAAAATCCCAATTTTTTTGATGATATAAGGCATTTTTTGCTCGAAATCAGCATCTCGATGGCTACTATGACACTTATTATATGAGAGTATTTCTCAGTCATTCCGTGCGATTTTTCACCGCTCGCCTAATTACCTTAATTTGAATCAATTGATATATGTCTAATTTGTGAACAAAAACAACTCATCAGCACACTTCATCTAGAAAAGATAATTGTTACACAAAAAAAGATGATTCTGAAACCTCCGTTTCAGAATCATCCCTCAAATCTCACTTTATAGTTCCTTGCCTGTTCCGATTCAAATGGGGCCTAATACACAAATTCAACTTGGCTCCCGCATCAGGTTAATCGTGATCTCCGAGCCTTCTGCACCTTGCTGGATGCTCACAACATGCTCGGGTTTGATATTGTCTGGCAACTTAATCTGCATGCCATAGGGGTACAAGCGATCTGCTTCTGCCAAGGTTAACGGTGCCTTGGTGTCCGTTTTATTCTGGCCCTCTGGTGAAGCTTCATCGGTTGAATTATCACCTGTTTTATTTTGGCTTTGCTCCGGTGATTCATTTGTTGTGCCTGTTGACGCGTTGTCAACTTCGGATGGAGCACCCTTATCCGCTTCACTCGTTGAATCAGCTGAACCTTGACCTGTATTTTCTGTATCAGAGCCTTCACCACGATTCAGGCTTTCCCACTGGTCTGTAACATCGATATCCTTTGTGCTTCCGTCATCCATACGTAGCTGAAGGTTCCCCTTTTCAAAAGGAATTCCGCCTGTCTCGCTCCGAAAGCGGATGACTAATTGGGCTGGTGATTTAGACCCTTCCTGCTTGTTCTCTGCAACAATATAAGCAATGTAGTCTGCTGGCTTCTCTTCTGGATTCGTGGCAACTACAGGTTCCCGATCTATCGGTGGCTGTACCTCAGGTTCAGATGAATTGTTCATCAGAGCATACGTACCACCTGCAACACCGAGAATCAGGAACAACAGCAACATTCCCATCCACCGTGTTTTCTTCCTTCCTGTTAACATGCGCATGAACGGAGAGGCAAGTTCCGCTTTGGCCCGATCATAGACCGGCTTCAGCGCTTTTCCTGCTTTGGCATAGTACGGCTTAAAAGCAGACTTGGATCGGAACGCTTCCCGATCATGCGTTTTGAAATACAGGATGATGGCATCTGCATATCCTTTATGTGCGTTAGAACCGCGAACAAACATGCGCTGCGCACCAGACCATTCAAAAAAAGTATAGATCTCTTCGGGGTGCCCCATATGACTGCGTGCAAACTCGATCAGACCCGAATAATCAAGCCGATTACTCCCGCTACCCCCACGATAAAACGCAAGAGACAATGCCTCATACGCTGGTGTTCCGGGCTGATTCCGTAGCTCTGCCGCGAGCCAGCGACGAGTCCAGCGCTGAAGCTCATCCCGCTCAGCAAGGGAGAGAGATTCCATTCCTTCTTCCGCATTACCGTCACCGCTAAGCCATGCTCTGGCTGCCAGCATCATATTGGTTCTTGCAACGACATCCGAGCCTTGACGTACCGCCCAATCCCGAACCTCATGCTCATGCTGCAAAATATCGATCTGCAACAGTTGCTCCCGATTCACCCGTTCCAGATCAAGATCCTGGATCATAAACAGGTTGATGACATAAGCAAGTTTGTCAGCTAGCTTGGTTAAAGCCTCCTGATATGCAACCGGTTGTTTACCAAGGGACGGAGTGGTTGGTTTGCTGGTAGGATGCGTAGTTGTAGCCTGCTGTCCTGAATCGGCAAAAAACTCTGTTTGTCCGATATATCCGGTAATTTCCGATTCCATCGCACTACTCTCGGTGATAAAGTCCAAAACGCTAACCCGTTGAAGAGCTTCGTTCGCTGATTGCACCGGATTGGGCGCAGAACACAGTCTTTCCCGTAGCTCGGTACAAGACCGTTCCACTAAAAAAGCGGATTGGATGGCAGATGGATGAGCCGTAACCCATCGCTGGATAAGCTCAATCACGCTTGCTGCCGTTTCGGTACGTTTCAGCTGATTGTCCAGATATGGCTCAAACAGCAGTTTGGTTAAAGAAGCATTACCCAGCACCTTATCAAAGAAGGCCTGATTCAACTGAGCATCCCGATCCAAAATGGTATACAGCTCCTGCACAGCGCGCAATCGTTTCTGCGCTCGTGCATTGTTTACACCGTAGATAAAATAATCCACAATCCGGGCCTTCACCACTGGTGCAGCGACCCTAAAATACTCACCGATGCGAGAAGCCACCACTTCTTCGGGTACATTTTCCCGGCGTACACTATCCAGCTCCCGGCTGAGCAAGGTCAGGAACAGTTCGTTCAGACGTGAACGCTGCTGTAATCCGCCCTCCGGCTTCAGATATGTCAACAAGCCGCTCAAGACCTCATGTTTGTTATTCAGATATAAATCCTCTACGCCTTGTTCAAGGCTGTAAAATACAGATAGCTCCCCATAGGCTTCGATGGAAAGTTCACGTCCAGGCTCCATGCCTGCCAACATCTCATCGGCAAATCCATAAAACTCGGCCGACCTTGCCTGATCCTGCATCAAAAACCACGCAAATTCTGCGTATGGTAACTTCGCAACTGAAGCATCCGCGTGTGTGACACGCCCAGAGACGAGATCAAATGTAAAATCCTTCTCCGTATTTCGATCCTTGGGACGCAGTGTGCCACGCTCCACAAATTGCACATGAATACCTTTCTTGGCCTGTGGCTCTTTGGCAAATGTCATAAAACCAAGCTGACGTCGGAACGCATACGGCAATGCCTTGTACAGCAGACGAAGCAATGCCTTGGCTCCTGCTGTTACTTCCTCTGCTGGCACATCCAGTGCTATGTATACCTTGCGACGTGCAGCCACAGATTGCATCACGGCATACAGCATACGCTTGAACAATGTCTCGTCCATTTTCAGAGCGCTTAGAATCTGGCTCGGTGACGTGTTTGCCTCAAAGCTACCACCGGGCAGTTCAGTTCCAAGTCCTGCTCCACCTTCTGTCGCTAAAGGTAATGCTGCCAGTGCAGGTAGCTCTGTACCCTGCTCGATATCATATGAGTTGGCGAACACGGCATCTAGCCAGTCGCCACGTTTCATATATTCTTCCGAGCTTGCCGGTGATAGAACATAATTGTGAGCGAAAAACGCGCTGCGCAGGCCGGTAAAATCCGCAGCCTGATACACATTTTGCCCGAGAATGGTCTCGCCACTCTCCAGATGTAGCAGATGCATCGAAGCCGGATACTTGCTCTCGTCCTTCTCACTTCGGCCTGTCAGCTCCGCAGGAGCATCATAGACACAGTAAGGATGAAGTATTTTTTTGATAAAAGAAGGTTCCAGTCCCGGTGATGCAGCCACCGTGTCAAACCCCTCCGTTGTCCGGAATACCCCGCGCCGCTCTCTCGTGTACATCTGCTGTTCAATGGGCGGAGTGTTAGTAGAACGCATCATCCCACTCTCCCCTCAATGTACTTGAGTTTGTATAGCAGCCACAGGAAAGGCTCGTCCACTCGGATGGGACTAACTACACCCTGAATTTTCATATCTACCGGATTACTTCCCAGCGCAGATACGGCAAAATAAGCGGTGTCTTTGAAATACACATCCATCGTACCTTTAAACGGACGGTCCACTTTCTCGATAAAACGGCGGATCTCCCCGTCGATATTCTCGAACTCGGTCAGGTCGAAAGAGTCGCGGTGCACCATGTTGCGGAACACATTGCTATTGGATTTGATGTAATCGCCCTCCTCGTCCTTGAGGGAATGTAACATGTCACTTTTGGTGAGCACGACAGCGGTTGGAATATTGGTTTTGGCCTTGTCTTGATAGGCGATGAAGTCACCAAAAAGGGTCAGTACCACATCGCGTGGCTCATCGTACTTCGGCGTCCATTCTCCCGGTTCGTTACCCAGGTTAATGCGGATTTTGTCCCGGATCGAACGAATCTGAAGCGGGTCAACCATGAACAGAATACCTGCCGAGTTTTTGATATGCTGTCCGTGCAAGCCCAGATAATCCTGCTCCACCATACCTTCACCTGCCACGTCAAAAAACACCAGGGTCAGCGGCGCTTTATCCTCGTCCTTGAACACAAACTGAAAAATAAATGGCTCCTGCAGCTTTTCCTTCTGCGTGGAATCCAGCAAGTCGCCTCGTTCGAACAGCGGCTCTTCATAATCCGCACGGAAACGGCGGCTGATCTCGGCATTCAGCGGCATACAAGCGGCATCAAAATGATCCGCAGTATAATGCTGCAACGTATGAATTAAGGAAGTCATATACACGGATTTCCCGACCTGGGATGCACCAATAATTGAAATGATATTGCTTGGTGCCTTACCCGCTGTTACAGGCAACTCATTATGACAATGCGGGCACAGACGGCGGCGTGTCATCACACCGTAACGATCATTCAGGCCCATGACAATGTTATCCGAATAGATCCGGTGCTCCTCCGGTACATCATAAGGTGACAGCACAGCTTCCATATCAAATACCGTATCCAGCCCAAAGCGTTCCCGATATCGGTTGAGCTTGGCATCTTCTCCGAGTGCATAATCCTCGTCATCATCACGATGGTGAGCCGCACGGAACACAACCTCTTCCGGTGAGAATTTGCTAAAGCAGTATGGACATACGATATCGTAGAACAACGGCCGTTCCTCCGGCTGCTGTCTCTTCAAAAACCGGCTAAAAAAACTCATAGACACTCCCCTCCCCTTATCTGTGTAAAATACATCCAAGTTAAATGGAGTTATTTACACGGTACACTTCGATGACAGAACAACCTTCCAATCGCTTGAAAGCTCAACTTCAGTCGTCATGTCTGTTTAATCTGATATCAGCCGATAGGCAGCTCCGTACTTGGGGCCGTCCGTGAAGAATAACCTGATATAGTCGTCTTTGGCCACTTCCACGGGCGGCATTTCATTTTTCCCCGGTACAAAATCACTCACAAATGGATACACCGTTCCATCGTCCTTGTTCAGCGGAACGCCACCTTGTTTACGAACATAACAAAGCGCTTCTTTAGGCACAGGTACCTCAGCAGTTACCGTGATCAACACCGTCTTGCGTTTCTGAAAAAAACCGCTCTTATAGCGAATGGCAAAGCGGATATCCGCCTTGCCTGCACTTGCAATGCCCTGATTATCTTCATCCTGCTGACGGATCAGTACAGGCCCATCCTCATGCATCTGGCATGCGTACACCGTGTACTGAATCGCACCAAAGCCGGTCATTCGATCCACATACCCGTTATTCGCCTTGTACTCCTCTCGCGTATACAGCTTCAGCTTGCCCTGTGTCGATCCGCCCACATGGTCTCCATAATCAACAACGCTCCCGTGTTCTTCACCCACACGATCCGTATTCATAAGATTAAGTTCCAATCGTTCCACGTATACCGCCTCAAGTTGCTCCGGCCAGAGCCAGCGAAGTGTGCAACGACCTTCGTCTACTGCGAGCGTCAACTTTCGAATCCGGGGAGCCGAAGGATCTGCATCTGCATTCATAAACCGCATATTCCGTTGACCTCCCCGATGTTAGAATCCTTTGCTGTGTGTATCTCTTGGCCGCCTACCGAATCCTTCCGCAGAAGAAGTTCCACGGCCAGCATCCCGGCGCCCTTTACTCTTGCGTGGTGTGTTCTCTTTGATCGGAACAATCCAGGAGAAAAGGGTAAGTATACCTGACAGGATCAGCATGGCTCCAAATCGAACGAAAGCATCACCCACACTAGAACCGTTTAACCCCCACTCCAGTAACAGTCCGGCTAGCAAACCTGATACTGCACCACCTACACCGAAGCTGAGTGCAAGATGACGGTTATCAAACACAAGTCCAAGGGATACGCCAAGCGCCACACCGATCAGCAGCAAAGCCACAACACGGAAAATGGCCAGATACATACTGTGTTCCATCGCACCCGTACGCTCCGTCACGAGAGTACGTTCATCAATCGTATCGTAAATCTGCTGAAACGCGACATTCAGCCCACCTGCGTCAGGTACATCATAGTACATCCCGCCGGTTTGCTGAGCAATGCTCTTAAGCAAATCCGTACCCGAAGGGTCTACCAAGCTCAGACCAACAGTATGGATAGCTACTTGTTCCTGTACATATTGTGGCAAAATACCTGCGATATCAGCATCACTGAATCCGTCCGATAACAGGATAACGACTGTTCCCCGTTTCGGATCTTGTTTGCCTTCGATCAGTTTCATGCCTTCCCGGAGTACCGCATCAAAATTCGTCCCCCCGGATGTGGTGACAATGCCGTCGATTTTGCTATTCACTTCGCTTTTGGCAGCTTCACTATCTACGGCAATAAACGGCTGCAACAGTTGAGGCTGATCGTCAAACGTAATGACAGCCACCTGTTTGTCGCTCTCCATCTGATTAATGAGCGTCTTGGCTGCTTCAAACCGCCCGTTATTGGGATCAGTCTCGTTCATGCTGCCTGAATTATCAATCATCAATATGATGTCTTTGACCTGTTTTGCTCCGCCCGGATTGATCTGGTACAGCAATTGCAATCCCATCCCTACAACCAGTAGCAGTGCTAGCGTTGCAGGCACAAGCAGCTTCCAGGACAAGCTGAGATACCTGAGCTTCCACGAAGCACCGTTCAGTCTTGGTGAGATCATCTCTGCCAGTAGGCAGAACAGCCCCACGCTAAGTGCTAGCACACCGAAATATAACCCCATCAGCAGCAGGCGCGGCATTTCCCCAAGCCACTGATGCAGCATGATTTCTCCTGCCGCAAAACCAACTGCTCCGCCAATTAGGCTGAACAGCACCAGGAGAAGATTGATTTTTCGCTGCATGTCTGCATGCATCCTTTCTCAACGCCCGCCAGAAGCGGGCTGACTTAGTACCCACGAAACATAGAAGGACACCTCTGCTTAATCTAAGCAAGTTGAACTTAAAGATGGTTTACCTCTACACTCCCTTAACAGGATGCCCCTTCCAACGTGCATTGTGCTATATGTTCTTTCATTCCGCTACCGAAGCGGAGACAGTTTCTCTGCTAGCTCCGCAGGGTGAAGCTCATAACCATTTTCCGTATAAGAATCGTAGTACACCTTACCATTACGGTACACCATAAGATCCTCCAGATGGAAACCACCCATCAGATTAAGCTTCTCTACCCCGCTACTACGTTCCTCATAGACTATACCCAGTTTATAAATGCGCGAGGTTTCCTCTGCATGTGCCGCGTAGTCCATAAAAGCACTGTGATGGTCGCCAAAAAAGTACTTCTCTTCATACCGATGCTCTTGCGTATAGTCGAACACCCGTATCCGAACAACGGCCTGATCTTCTAATGTGCGATACAGCCTGCGGAATAGATCATCACGGGTCAACACATCCCGATCCCTGTACGTAATCGTCACATTAGCTCGCTGCAGTAGTTCCTCTTCAAACGATAAGCGTAGCGGTTCCGCGGAAAGCAACAAGTCACGGCAAACTTCCATTAAGCGTGCAAGCAAACGGTCACTGCCTTTGATCGCAAGCTCATTCATATCTCCCATGTAGCGATCTTCGAACCATACTTCCCGCCCCCGTCTTGCCTCCAGATCGGCGATCAGTTCTTCCGTTACTTTGCCGTAATACTCCATGACGTTCTGACCAATGTATTCGTCAGCAGCGGCAATGCTCTCTTCCGCTACTTCACGCAATGTACGCTCCAGCGCTTCAAGTGAGGTTGTAACTTGACGACTGTAGCGATGCAGTTCTTCCATTTCCGTATCGTAGATACGAAGCAAATGCAGTTCATTTTCTAACCGTAGCAGGTCTACCTTGGGTTCATATACACGTTCCAGTAAACAATCGATTAGATTGCGCACGTTCTGCTTATCACGGAAGAGCGCACGTTTGATCGGTTGATCCTCCACCCGCTCTTGCTGACGCTGTTCCATCAGTGCCCGTGCGGATTCGAGTTGCATCGATTTGTCGCGGATCAGTGCGAGCAGAGCTTCACGAACACTCCCTGGCTCACCGTCGCTCCAGGCAGCCCACTGAAAGTATCCTATTTCGGGATATTCCATATGAGACTGCTCGGCCTGACGGCGAAGCGACCCCGAAGAACTGCGCTCGCGTACACGTTCCTGCACCGGACGGACAATATTTTCACGGAAGTAGGCTTCCGCTCCTTCTCCATATAGCGCTCGCTCAGCCTCTCTTAAAGAGAGCGGCTTGAGTTCAGCAAAGCTGCGATTATGCGTCATGATGCCGCTCATGCCACTAACGAGGTCTTCGCTTGGCAACAGCCCCTCCACCTTACGTTCCACGGAGGAGGCATCCAGTCCGAAAAAGGTCATTTTGTCCTTGATGCTCCAGTCTGGCTCCTGTTGCATCCGGCTGAGCAGATAACGGTACAGATGGTACAGCACGGTCAGTGCGATCGGTTTGTTCGGCCGCCTGATCTCGGCAAAACCTGCACTGGCATACCCATGCTGATCCGAGGTGGTACGGATATTATTTTTAAACGACGTATTATTGTAGGTATTCGCGCCCGTGCTGGCGATGGCAGCCCGGTCTTCATAGCTTTCCTCCTGCTTTCGGTTCTTCAGCAGGCAGATGCGGCAGATGATCTCGGCATTTTCAATCCAGCCGCCAGGTACACCGGTGCCACGTTCGTTTTTGTCCGAAAGTACATAGACCAGATCAAACAAGGGCGCTGCAGGATGGGTTACGGGAATGGATATCCCGTCCTCCGTCACCAGCAACTCGCCGCTGAACATGTAATCCAACGATTGCATGTAATCGAGCTCACGCAGAAAAGCAAGTCCCGCTGCGCTGGCATATCCAAAGGAATCGACCTGCTCCATCTCACTAACCAGCACATGAAGATCCGTCTGTACCGACTTGAAAGACTGTGCCAGAATGGTCTCGGCCAGCTTCGTTATCTCCGGCAACAGTACATTCAGCGGATCATCGGCCCGGGTAATGACGGTTACGTAAATTCGATCAAAGGACGAATACAGCCGTCCATATTCAGCAATACGGTTGCTTACCCGCCGCATCATTCGATTTAATCCAAAAAGCGCCGCTGCCGACTCGTGAAAGCGACGGTGTACATCCTTGCGCAGCGTTTTGGAAGAACTCCGCTGTGAATGCGAGGTGGAGATTGGTAAACGGTGGTACGTGACCTGAGCGTTTTCATAGGATGACTCGGCCCCGTAACCTGATTTTGCTTTCTCCTGATTGTGAGACGAATTCGTTGCATTCACTGCATCCACTGGATTCAATGTGTTTGAAGCATTTGAAGGACTCGAAGGACTCGATGCATTTGCAGCATCGGCTTCATTCGATGTATCATCTGTCCCAATGTGTACGTATACTACACCGTCTTCGTTATCCCACTTCAACTGGTTAATATCATGCACAGCGGACACTGCTGGTTTTACCAGATCACCGACAAAAAGGAACAGCGCCGGGTAATGGATGCTGCTGCGTCCATCCCCTTGGCTTCCTTGGCGTTCCTGTTCTACGGCGTACCGGGAAGCGTACTTGTAAAGCTCACGCTTTAAGGCGTGCTGCATCCCGTTTTCTTTTTGCTGCATATTCATTGGTACATTCATACCATCAGCCACCTTATTTCAGCCTTCTGCGAATATCGTTCAGCTTCGACGACATCGTTCTGTAGAACTGGTAGATGTCTTCTCCGTTCGCGAGTTCTACCCGTTCATACTCCAGACGGTCACGTGACTCCATAAACAGTGCCGCCAGATCATCCAGCTTGCTCAGGAGCGGTGTAATATCCTCGGAAGCGGTCAGGTCGTTGTCGCGACGGGAGGATTTGCGTAGCAATGTACTGCGATCCTTCTCGGACAGGCCGCGGAAGTTGCCAAACACTTCGTATTCAGCGAAATTACGGCTTTTCATCAGGTTAGCGAACGGTTCCCATGCGTCTTCCTCCGGATCACGGTCATAGACGTATAGTGCACCCTTTTTAACAATCGTATCTGTATAGAGTGCTTCGATGAAGCGATCATACCACTGCTCTTCATCCTGATACTGTGCGAGAATGCCTTCCAGTTCAGCCACTTTCGCAGTGATTGCATTCATCTTCGCCAGTTCCTCACGTACCCGCGCGATAAGCTGTGGAGAGCGTACAAGGTTTTCTTTCGCCATATCTTCATTAATACTTCCGAAAATATCCTTCACATCCACCCGCGGCAGTCCTTCGGATTGCAGGCGTTTCAGCTCCATAACAGCTCGTTTCACCTCACCCAGATTCGGTGCGTTCGATGTGAGACGCATGTCGTAAGCAGCCAGCTTGGCAGACAGGTCAAACGGTTTCGTCGTGACAATCGCATATCGGTTACTTGTATTTTCATCCTGCGATTTGGCAGTGACAATGTTATAACCGAGCGCTTGCTCGAATTCATTGCGAACCCGTGCATTATACTGCTTCACGCGGGCATTCTCGTACACATCTCCCCAAGACTTTTCCGGGATTGGAGATGGCAGGTACGTCCAGTTATTTTTCTCCGTCTGCACCAGATGGCGTCCAATGCCCTCTTTGTCCAAAATCGTGCGTTCATAGCTCTCTTCATACACTTTGAGCGGTGTATATACAAAGAGTGGTACCCCGTTGCGTGTATTCAGCCAGAAAATACGGTTCCGCACTTCGCTCTCTTTAACAGTAAAGTGGGATTTGCCTACGGCATTGTTCTGGTAGTTACGAATCCCTTTCAAGATACCCGGAGCCTGTGCTGGCACGGACACAAACCCCCAGGAAGGGAAATGTAGACTGCCTGTGCTATTGCTCAGATTAAATACCGGCACGGCCTCGTCATCCAGCTTACCTGCAATAAAACGTTCCACGAATTTCTCAACGGACTCGTCTTTCCCATATTTGATCACCAGGAAATCTTCCATGGAGCGAGTAATGAGATCACCAAACTTCTCACTCAGGAAATCAGAGATGGAGCTGACGATATCAATCTCGTTTTCCTTCACCCACTGGCTCGAATTCTCCAGCAGCTCACGCGAGAAGTCGCGGATCAGATCATCCGTGTCGCGTTTGTCCAGCAACCCGTCCACCACGCTCACGATATCCGGTACACTTACCACGTTCCAATAATAGGTTTTGTTTCCTTTATGATCCGTTTGCTCTTCGCCGCGTGTCAGCAGATCGCCGTTCTTGGCAAAGATGGAGCTGAGTGCATTCAGCGTCTCGGAAAATACGTTATAAATGCGACTGTTCTCTTGATTCAGCAGCTCATACAGATCTTCATAGAACTCGATCATCTGGTCGTTGCGTTCCACATCGGCGTGCAACCAGTATTCATGAATCTTCGCTTCGATATAAGCATTCTTTTTCTTCTCTTTGGAGACAAAAGCACTCTTCGCATCACCCAGCTTCTCTTCGGATTGCTCCTGAGCCGCTTCAATATCACGTGGAATGCGGAATGCATTTTCCCGTAGCGTTTCGATGTACGACTGAATCATTTTCAGTACACAGAATCCTTTTTCGGTATAAATCAAACGAGAGACATAGAACGGCCCCTGTTCAGGATGCAAAAACATCCGCCGGATCTGCTCGGTAAACTGACCCGCAATCTCGCCCGGAAGCTGTTTCTTCGCCTTGATATATTCCTCACGGGCACGTGCCAGGAAGTTCTGTTCCAGCTCCGTATCCATGTTGACGACCTGGGATTTCACCACGTTGCCATAGGATAGACGTTCGCTGTTCTGGTAACCCGGTAGTGGTTCAGGTACGCGGGATTCGAAGGATTTGACGACACTTTCGAGATCGATGCCCAGCTTACGTGCAAACTTCTCGGTATCTTCCTGATTCGGTGCTTTGGAGAACATGGTGCTCATTTTGTCGAACATCCGGTAGGCCAGATATGTTGTCATCTCTTCAATCGGCAGTACAGCCGAAGATGCACCGATGATGTTGTAGTCGTAGTTGGCCGGGTACACTTTGTTCATCTGTGCGATGTTGGTGCGAATGTTGCTGATATAGTCATGGATCGCAAATTCCTCACCCGACTGCTTCTCTTCACTGGAGATAAAGTTGGTGATGTTCTCCGCCGTAACGTTCATGCAGTAGTCGTAGGCATTCTCCAGCAATTTACCTTCCGTATTCGTCGCCGAGATCAGATGACACAGGTTAAATGGCGGCAGCGGTGAGTTCACGGCCAAAATGTTGCCGTACTTCTGGGTAAACCGCTCACCGCGGCTGTCCACGTTCATCCAGTAATCCAGCTCTTTAAGCGCTGCATATCCATTCTTGCGAATATATTCGCGTGTATGCTCACTCAGGCTTTTATTGGACAAGTTCACGTCTGGCGTAAACAGGTAACCGAGCGTGTTGACGCGGTCAATCCCGGCAGAGCCGTGATCCCGCTCAATGATGCCACGCACGATATAGGAAATATCGAGGAAGCAGCCGCTGCCTGTACCACCGGACAATCCGGTGAGCAGGAATACCATTAGTTTTTTATTCGTACCAACGGATAATGTTTTGATCTTTTTATCGATGGCCTGTACGACTTGATTGATCTTCGTAAACAGCAGCAAACGTCCAGCCTGACGCACCCCTGCGGCTCCGTTCATACCGTCCGTGATGCTCAGTTCAGGAGACAGCCAGTCTGTAATATACGGCTCCAGCACGCTGCGGTTCTGCAAAAGGCCACCAATCTCGGCATTCGAAAGCAGTACAAATTCGTTGATCGGATCAAGTCCGATGCCTCTGTATTTCTTCGCGCGATCCTGTTCGTTCGTTTCAAACGCCAGAAATTCAACGTTGTCCGGCTTCTCCATCTTTTTCTTGGACACCGGGTCTTGTGGCAGCTTGAAACGACGATTGATCTGATATTTCAGACGCAGTAGCGCGTCAATTCCCGTTCCGCCCAGACCGATAATCAGAATCGGGTTGTCAATCGTATCGACCCTGATTTTCTCACTGACGATACCTCCGCCCAGTGATACATCCAGTTGTTGAATATGTTCTCTCACGATCGGTTTCATTCAATATCCTCCCTGTATTTCAATTAAAAAGACTAGAAATATCATTTACACTTGCCACTCCGATGACAGAATAATCTTACGATCGCTGTTATCCCCGGATATCTTTGAATATGTTTTTCAAGGTTGATATCCGGTGATAAAGGCGAACGCTTCGCTTCTCCAGCTTTTTTCTGTCCTCTCCGTTAACGTGTAAATTGAAATCTGTCTTTTAAAGCTCTCATTCACTGAGCTCTAACACGTTACACCAAATACTCAATCAAAATCGTTTTATCCGCCTGTTGCAGCGGGATGCTCAGTCGATCACCGTTCTTCAGTTCAACGCCTGAGCTTGCATCTACCGCACGACCTGATTTCTCCAGCGTACCTCCTGCGGTATTGCGAATGATCAATCGGTCTCCATTGCCAGGAGTAAATATATATTTTTCGGTTTCCTTCAGTTCAGGATCAAGCTGCAACAATTGATGCAGGTGGAACTTGCCCCGGAAGGATGCCAGCTTTTTGTATTGCGGATAGGATTTGTCTCCAGTGTTCTCATCCCGAATCTCCACGATGATCTGACCGACAAAGCCGCGGTTTTTGCGTTTCAGCCAGCCCATCAGGAACCAACCGCAGGCCGCCACCACGATCAGGGCAATCACACCCAGGATGACGGGCAACCAAGGGAACGGCTTATCATTCGCAGCAGGTGGCGTTGTAGGTTTTGCCTGACTTCCGCCTGTGCTCCCTGCGTTGATGACAATCGGTGCACTTTCACGGTAAAAGCTGTCTTCCTCTGCACGGATGATCAGTTCATAGTTGTGATTGTCCGGCACTTCAAAGGTTCCGGCAAAACCGGAGCCGGTGTTCTTCAGCGGTTGCTCTTCACTCTTGCCTGCGTCCTTGTCATTCACGATCAAGGTGGCCTTCATGTCCGCGTACAGATCTTTATCTTGTAGCGGTTGACCGCCATTTTCCAGCCTCGCTGACAGGTCGATCTTGTCGCCTTTCGTATAGGACTTGGTCTTAATTGGGTCCGCAACGAGTTGAAGATCGTAGTTAAACAGCAAGTTGATATCGATGCTGTCTTTGGGAGCCCCTTTTACCCGAAGTTTCCAGTCGCCCTCCTGAGGTTTCAAGAGCTTCACCAGCGAATAACTTTTGGAGGTAGATAGCTTGGCCTCATTCGAATTCAGGTTTACGTTCTTGCCAGAAGGATCGGTTAACTGTACCTGTACTGGCTTCGAAGACATGATGGAAATATTGGCCTCGAGCACGCTGTCATTCGGCACGTTCACGGTAACTTCCTGATAACTGCCGTTTCCGGTTACAGAAGGTAGCTTCACAACATTCAGCTTGGCATGATCGGCGAAAATTTCACTCAAAATCTGCGGCAGATCATCCGGTGTATCGGTGATAAACGACTTGCCTTTTGTTTGTTTGGCAAGGTCTGCAAGTGCATTTTTGTTCAGCTTGCCATCGGCATTCAGTCCGATCGTGTAGACTGGAATACCTTTCGCTTGCGCATCCTTGACGGCTTTTGCCAGATCCGCGTCCGACTCGGCCTGGGTGCGTCCTTTGCTTTTGTTAAAATCGTTATTGCCATCCGCAAGCAGTACAATCATGGGCGAGTGCGACGGGTCGGCCCCATGGCTCAATATGTTCATGGCTTCCGCAACACCTACGGATATATCGGTGTATGGGCCTCTGCCAAGCTGGTCGATAAAGTCTTTCAGATTACTTTTATCTGCATCAGACTGAATCTCAAGCATTGCCTTTTCTCGCTCCACCTGATCGGTGTAAGCCACGATACCTACTTTATCGCCGACGGTGGGCAGCATATCTATAAACATTTTCATCGCTTCGTTACTGATCTTGTCGCGATCACTTGTATTCATCGAGTTGCTGACATCGGCTACAAGCACCGCGTCGATTCCACTCGTTTGTGCCTGGGCAGCTTCCGCTTGGGGGAGCAATGCCGAAGGCAGCAGCAGGGTTAGTAATGCCAGCAGAACCAGAGTTCCGCTAAGCCAGCGTTTTTTGCGTATCCGCAGCATGGGCTGTACTCCTTCACGTTTGAGATTAAAATGCGAATAGTTTATTATAGGCGTCAAGCCTTAAGGAAATCTTAACAGTCTTCTAATAAAATCTGAAAAGCACCCCTATTCTGAGTTACAATTTTGTAATGTCTGACAAAAATCGACGATTTTAGCGCTTTTGTTGGAATTCAAATTCCAACTATGGAAATATGATATAGCTATTACCAACAAACCGCAATATAACAGCGCTTGATCTTCAAGCCTTAGAAAGGGACGGAATTATGGTTACATACGTATGCCTCGCCATAGTGTTTCTTTTTGTTATGATCAAGGTGATCACGTTTCAGGTTCATCGGCGAAAGACCGTCTCCCGTGAAGACACGGATCGTACCCTGTACAATATTCTAAATGGTGGGCGTGATGGAGCATGAGTAGTACGAAAAAAGTAGTATCCATCCGGCCTTTCTATCGAACGACATATGCCTACCAAAAGTTGCATATCTGCAAACGCTGCGGGCAGTATACCTGCCTCTGGGAAGATCAGTGCACTTCCTGCGGACGTAGCACCCTTGTCACCGTAGAGGAAAAAGCAAGTTCACGAGTAAAACGCAGGATGGTCCGTGATGCTTTCTTTGTTCTTTTGATCGGCGCCGCAGCTACTTATTTCGGTGAAACGCTGGACCAGTCTATGATCGCTGTTACGGTGACGCTGTTACTGTTCGGCGGCCTGATCTTCTTGCAGCAGCGTTCATTCCAGATTGAACAACGGCGCGAAATGAGACAGTTGCTACGATTGGACGAAGAGATCATTCGCCAAGGGATCAATCGGAACTGGGCCCTTGTTGCCGAAGCGCGAAAAGAAGACGAGGCACTCGCCTACGAGATGTTGCGCGAGATCGGCTCCCTGATCTATAACGACCGGATTCGTCTGCAACAGATCGCGTTACTGCAATCTTTCGTGTTACGCAGCGATATGGACTTGCAACTTAAACCGCTACTGCTCCAGAACTTCGAGCGGCTGCTCGCCGAGTATATTGGCGAAATTGCCCGGCTGAAGCCGGAACTGATTCGTGAAGACGCGATTCGATATATCGCCACGTATGAGGTTCACATTTTACAGTTGCATAATGGCATCCAGATTCTGACCGCCGTGGCGGCCGCTGCCGTGCGTAAGAGCAAATATATTGAACTGTTTCCCAGTCTGATCACCCGCTATGCACGTTTCATGCCCAAAGACCGGTTTATGCGGCTTTATCACACGATCGAGCGTTATCCAACCAAGGCACGCGGTGGACTCGCGGAGTCCGTCGGCCGGGTATATAACGAGAAATACCGCGACCAGTATGCTGATGTCCATGGGTGACCGTCTGTGCAACAAGCCGGTCTATATCGTATCAAGACTGGCTTACGTTCAGATTCGGATTTATAAAAAGTGAGCGAACCGCGTGTAATAACCAGTTAACCCGTAAGTAAAATAATGCAAATCAGCTCCCTAATTATAGACGAACGGTACACCGAGCTTCCCTGCATTGTTGTGATCTAGTAAGCAAGATATCGTGCCATCTTTTAATCATATAAGTTTTAAACCAAAAACACCCCGTCCTTAGGTCTAGGATGAGGTGTTTTGTCGTTCTGGTTCATATTGTGCGAATTCTAGCTATGATGAACGTAAACAAGGA
>NZ_JACLIC010000058.1:0-6000 GCF_019748695.1 Paenibacillus cucumis (ex Kampfer et al. 2016)
CTGGTCGAGAAGCTGGAACTTGTACGGGAAGTAAGCCGGAACCCGCTGTTTGATGTGATGTTTGCACTGCAAAATATGGAAATACCGACCATTCATCATGGAAGTCCATTTAAGTCACCCTCTATAATTCCAACAAAAACTGCTAAGGTTGATATCGAATTACAAATATTTGAATTGATGGATTTTGAAAAGAAACTACAACTTATTTGTCAGTATAGAACTGATATGTTTCGAAAAGAAACTATTGAGAACTTCATTCAACATTATATATTGATTCTGGGACAGTTGGTTAATAATCCTGACTTAGTGATTAGTGAAATTGTATTGGTGTCTGAGGGAGAAAGAAATAGAATTCTAACCCAGTTCAATAAACCGCTTGAACCAATTAATCCAGCCACTACGATAAGCGGTTTATTTAAAGAACAGGCTCATATCAATAGAGATAGAGTTGCTGTTATTTGCGGTACTGAAGAAGTCAACTATCGAGTTTTAGATGAAAAATCGGATGTGCTTGCTAAGTATCTGTTAAGACATGGAGCGAGAGAAGGACAAGTGATTGGTGTTCACGCAGACCGTTCAGTGGAATTAGTAGTTGCAATTTTGGCTGTACTAAAAATAGGTTGCAGTTATTTACCGCTAGATCCTATTTATCCTCAAGAGCGGATAGAGTTAATGATGGAGGAATGCGAAGCTTCTTTCTTATTAACTAATCTTCATCAATCAGCCTATATTCCTTCGATGTATTACAAAATTATCGATCTGAATCAGTCGTTTGTGGAGCCTTTAAACAAAGGAGCGTTTCCAAGCATTCAGACCACTGCTAACAGCACTGCATATATAATGTATACTTCAGGTTCTACGGGGTTACCAAAGGGAGTCATGGTCCAACATCAAGGTGTTATTCGTCTTGTGAAAAACCAGTCTTATTTTGACTTTTCTCAAAAAAACCGAATTTTGCAGACAGGTTCCATTGCATTTGATGCGTTTACTTTTGAACTTTGGGGTGCCCTTCTGAATGGTGCTACCCTTTGTTTTACATCTCCAGAAAATTTTCTGGATCCAGATAAATTAGAAGCAGAGCTTGTTTCTCATAATATTAATGCGATGTTTTTAACTACAGCACTCTTCCATCAATATGCGCAAGCAAGACCAACGGTGTTTGCCAATCTTAAGCAGCTAATCGTAGGTGGAGAAGTCTTAAGTACCTTTTATACTGAACAAGTCAGAGGACTTTTCCCGAATCTTAGAATGATTCATGCATACGGTCCTACGGAGAATACGACTTTTTCAACGATGATGGATATTAAAAAGGCTTTTGATCACACCATACCTATTGGTGCTCCAATCGTTAACTCAACAGCTTATGTACTCGACGGGTCACTTGCTCTTCAACCTGTTGGGGTGGTTGGAGAGATATATGTTGGAGGACTTGGGGTAGCCAAGGGATATTTAAATCGGCCTGCATTGAATGCTGAGCGATTTGTTGAAGATCCGTTTTATTCTGGTCAACTAATGTACCGAACAGGAGATATGGCGCGTTGGCTGTCCGATGGAACACTAGAATTTATTGGTCGAATGGATGGACAGGTTAAGATACGTGGCTATCGAGTTGAATGTGGGGAAATCGAGAATACGCTTATGAATCATGGAGATATAAAGACTGTTTGTGTATTTGTTCACGAGGAACAAGGGAAAAAACGGTTATGTGCATATTTTTCAGCAGTTCAGGACTTAATGGACATGGAGTTACGAGAATTTTTATCTCAGAGTTTGCCGGAGTATATGATCCCATCTGCATTTGTACAGCTTGAATCTTTACCTCTTACTCCCAACGGAAAGGTTGACAAACGTGCGCTTCCAGTACCTCAAATTGGAGTGGGAAAAGGTAGTAAGTATAGGGAACCGCAATCAGAAAAAGAAAAGATTGTTGCAAAAATTTGGGCAGATGTGCTTGCTCAACAAGAAGTTGGACTTACGGATAACTTTTTCTTGATGGGTGGGGATTCAATAAAAGCTCTTCAAGTATGTAGCCGTTTAAACCACGTTAACCTTGACCTGACACTTGCGGATATTTTTCAACATCCAACTATTGAATCCGTAATTCCATACGTAATTCATAGAGAGCATCAGATTGATCAAGGTGTTGTGGTAGGGGAAGGTCTGTTAACTCCTATCCAAGGATGGTTTTTTGAAGGTCCGTTAAAAGGAACAAATCGGTTTAATCAAACGGTTGCTATTTATCGCTCAGAAGGTTTTGAAGCAACACTACTTAAGAAGGTTTTAATTCGTCTGGTGGAACACCATGATGCGCTGAGAATGATTTTTTTCAAAGATTCTAAGACGAATTCTTGGCGGCAACGTAATCAAGAGGTGAAGAGTGATCAGTTTTTGTTCAGTGTTTTTACAATTGAGCATGGTATTCATGTATCAGAATTCGTTAAGAAAGAAAGCGAAAAATTACAGGAGAGCATCAATGTTAATTCTGGTCCGGTTGTGGCTGCAGGTTTGTTCAAAACGGCGGAAGGAGATCATTTGACGCTTGCCATTCATCATCTCGTTATAGATGGTGTGTCATGGCGGATATTATTGGAGGATTTGGCGGTAGGATACAAGCAGGCTTTAGAAGGACAGGAAATCTGTTTTGAACAAAAAACGGATTCATATTTGTCGTGGGCAAAGGCAATAAATGAATTTGTAGAGTCCGGTGATTTTGCATCGGAAGCCAGCTACTGGAAAGACATTGATAGTATACAAACGATATCTCTACCGAAAAAAGTTCATGTTGATAACCAACTGTTGATGGCAGGTTGTTGTAACGTTCAGCTGACCTTCAGCCCTCAGGAAACAGAACTTCTTCTATATAAAGCAAATCAAGCTTATAAGACAGAGATAAACGATTTATTACTTACGGCCTTGGGGTCTGCACTGCGACAAATGACACACGCAATTAATTTCAGAATTGATCTTGAAGGGCATGGTAGAGAAGAAATTATTAAAAATATGAATGTAAAGCGGACTATAGGATGGTTCACTTCAAGATATCCTGTACAACTTATCGTTCATTCTAATGATTATGGTGCTCTGATTAAACAAACAAAAGATCAGTTAAGGCAAGTTCCGAACAAGGGAATTGGCTATGGTATTCTGAATCATCAATTAAACAATAAGGGGAACTATGATAAGAGTTCTACTATTAGTTTTAATTACTTAGGCCAATTTAGCCCGGATGTGAGTAATGAACAGATTTTTGAATATTCCATCCATGGCACAGGAATTAGCGTGGATAGTCAATCCCAGCAGGTATATGAACTAGATCTGAATTCTTTCATAGTTAATAATTCATTATGTCTTAATATTACCTATCACGAAGCACTTTTTGATGAAGAAGTTATATCGGAATTTATTATGTACTATTCCAGATCACTTAGAGATATTATCGATCACTGTGTTTCCCAAGCTAACAACCACTATGCCAGAAGTAAAATTGCTTCTGATCGAATTACCATGCACGACGCTGATATCCTACAAGAATTATTTCCAGAATCAGTTGAAGATGCCTACGGTCTGACTCCAATGCAGGAAGGCATGTTATTTCATTCTTTAAAGGACCGCACTTCTCTTCAATATGTAGAACAATTCAGTTTGAGCTTCGAAGGGCGGTTAAATATTGGTCTATTTAAAGAAAGCTTCTGCAACCTTATAGATCGTCATGCGATTCTAAGATCCGTATTTGTTACAGATCATGTACTGAAGCCTTTACAAGTGGTTCTAATTAGCCGTAGTCCAATAATTAACGTGGAAGATTTTACTCGTTTGAATGCCGATGAAATTCATGAGTCTACAGAACAATATCTTCGTGAGGACCGTATACGGAGCTTTAATATGCAGGAAGATTCTCTTATGCGACTATCTATCCTGCAAATTGGTCCAGAAACTAATCGTGTTGTTTGGACATTTCACCACATCCTTATGGATGGATGGTGCGTTAGTATTTTACTGAAAGAACTACTTGCAATTTATGAAAGTAAGATTAATCGTACAAAACTACAATTAGAGACTCCGCCTTCGTTTAGTAGTTATATCAATTGGTTGGAAAAACAAGATAAGAAGGCAGCCGAAAGATATTGGAGTCAATATCTTATCAATTACAACTCACCAGCGGGACTAGCGAAGCAGGCTGATTCTACAAGACAAGGAGCTCAGTCTCAAAAAGAATTTGTATATACGCTGGATAGAAAATTATCTAGCAGAATGCGAACTACGGCTCAGGAATGCCAAGTAACACTTAATACACTCTTTCAGTGTGTTTGGGGGATTGTGCTGCAAAGTTATAATCACACTGAGGATGTGGTGTTTGGAACAGTTATTTCCGGTCGTCCTAAAGAAGTTCCAGGTATTGAAAGAATGATTGGGCTTTTCATTAACACGGTGCCTGTACGAATCAACTGGGGGAAAAAACAAACGTTCAGCAATTTATTAAAAGCTGTTCAACTGGACAGAATCAATTCTGAAGAATATCAGTTCTTTCCTCTGTATGAATTACAGGCTAATACGTCACTTAAGCAGAACTTGTTTGATCATATTATCGTTTTTGAGAATTATCCAATGGAAGAAGAAATTGATCGTTCAGGTACAAAAGTTAGCCCTAATTTGCAGATTCGTTGTGATTCAATTTTCGAGCAAACTAGCTATGATTTAACTCTTCTTGTCTTACCTGGGGAGGAGTTGCAACTGCTTGTTAAATACAATAGTTTTTTATATGAATATTCGAGCTTGATACGTGTATTTGAGCAGTTTGAGCATTTGCTTCAACAAGTCTGTAATCAACCTGATTTAAAGCCTTCACAGATCAAATTTATTTCCGAAAGTATGCCAGATGACGAGTGTAAGAATAGCCATATTGATATGTGTACAGTTCCTACGGAAATAACTGTGCATAAACTTTTTGAACAACAGGTTGAACGTACTCCTAATAGTGCTGCTGTTGTGTGCGGAAATCTAAAGATTACTTATCATCAATTGAATGCACGTTCCAATACTCTGGCTCATGCTTTACGGACTAAAGGTGTTGGGATAGATCATTTTGTGGGAGTTATGATTGATCGTTCTATTGAAATGGTAATTTCATTTTTAGCTGTTTTAAAAGCTGGAGGAGCATATTTACCCATTGATACAGCTTATCCTATGGACAGGGTTTCTTTTATACTGAAAGACAGTAATGTACAAATCCTGATAGCAACCCGTAATACTTGCATTCCGGAATCGTATACGGGCCAGATCGTGTACTTGGATGATGAGAGTGCAAATCATTCATCTCACTTGAATCTTCATCAGACAAGCGTTCCTACAGATCTGTTGTATTGTATCTACACTTCGGGCACCACGGGCAATCCTAAAGGAGTCGCCATGGAGCACCGCAATATTATTAGTCTGATGACTTTTCAGAAAGAGAAAACATCGATTAATCACTCCAGTGTTTTACAATTTGCTTCATCAAGCTTTGATGTCAGTATTCAAGAGATATTAACAGCTTTACTGTTCGGAGGTACTTTGGTTGTTGCCGATGATCAAATCAAACAAGACCTTGTCAGTTTAGTTGAATATATTTATGCAAACCAAGTAAAGACACTATTCCTACCAACTGCATTCTTTAAAATGCTTATTAATGAAGCGGATATCTATGAAAAATTATTGTCTATTGTTGAGCACTTAGTGATAGCAGGGGAGCAATTAGTGCTTACGGAGAGATTTATTGATTCGGCAAAACGTAATAAAGTTCAATTGCATAATCATTATGGTCCATCAGAGACACACGTAGTTGCGACCTATACAATGGCTAAGTCAACTGATTTTTTACTCGTTCCTCCACTCGGAGCCCCAATATTCAACGCTGATCTTTATATTATTGATCATGCCGGACGTATACTCACTCAAGGAATGCCTGGGGAATTGTACATTGGTGGGAGTAGTGTGGCTCGTGGATACGTAAATCGTCCGGAG
>NZ_JACLIC010000059.1:0-482 GCF_019748695.1 Paenibacillus cucumis (ex Kampfer et al. 2016)
ACGCCTTGCAACACCTGGTTGCCCGCCATGAGGTGCTGCGAACTTCGTTTGAATGGGAGGGGGACGTACCGGTACAGCGGGTACAGGCCGACCTTACCTTTGAGCTGGAAAAGGGGAACGGCCATACGGCGGAGGAGATGATGGAAGCCTTCGTGCGTCCGTTTGACCTGAGCAAGGCACCGCTACTGCGAGCGGCTCTAGGGGAACTGGAGGGCGCGCGTAGTCTGCTACTTATCGATATGCACCATATTATTTCAGATGGTACAACCCTCAGCCTGCTAATCGAAGAATTTATGGCGCTGTATGAAGGGAAGAGCCTGCCAGCACAGCGGGTGCAGTACAAGGATTATGCCCAGTGGCAGAACCAACGCATGAGCTCGGGCGTGCTGGAGCAACAAGAGGCGTACTGGCTGAAGCAGTATGAGGGGGAGGTGCCGGTGCTGGATCTGCAGGGCGATTATCCGCGTCCAGCTGTATTCAGC
>NZ_JACLIC010000006.1:0-76228 GCF_019748695.1 Paenibacillus cucumis (ex Kampfer et al. 2016)
GGGTCCTGGGAGAGTAGGACGCCGCCAAGCGAACTTTTTCATCTTACATAAAAAACAGGCTCTGCATGTGGACGTTGTACGATGAGTTGCATTTGCAGCCCAAATGCATATTATTCCCTGATAGCTCAGTTGGTAGAGCACTCGACTGTTAATCGAGTTGTCACAGGTTCGAGTCCTGTTCGGGGAGCCATTTGCTCTCATAGCTCAGTAGGTAGAGTGCATCCATGGTAAGGATGAGGTCACCGGTTCGATCCCGGTTGAGAGCTCTGCAAATGGGGCCCGTTGGTCAAGGGGTTAAGACACCTCCCTTTCACGGAGGTAACAGGGGTTCGAATCCCCTACGGGTCATAGTTTTATCTAATGTTTTAGGGATGAACATCCCAAAGATGGAGGCTTAGCTCAGCTGGGAGAGCATCTGCCTTACAAGCAGAGGGTCGGGGGTTCGATCCCCTCAGCCTCCACCATCAATTTTTGGGGATTAGCCAAGCGGTAAGGCAACGGACTTTGACTCCGTCATGCATAGGTTCAAATCCTATATCCCCAGCCATTTTAATATGAGTCATTAGCTCAGTTGGTAGAGCACCTGACTTTTAATCAGGGTGTCGAAGGTTCGAATCCTTCATGACTCACTTTTACTACATGCGCGTGTGGCGGAATTGGCAGACGCACTAGACTTAGGATCTAGCGTCTTTGACGTGGGGGTTCAAGTCCCTCCACGCGCATCCCTTATTTTGCGGAAGTGGCTCAGCGGTAGAGCATCGCCTTGCCAAGGCGAGGGTCGCGGGTTCGATTCCCGTCTTCCGCTCCAATATTTGCGCCCTTAGCTCAGCTGGATAGAGCGTTTGACTACGAATCAAAAGGCCGGGAGTTCGAATCTCTCAGGGCGCGCCATTATTATCTTTCATATCGGGATGTAGCTCAGCTTGGTAGAGCACCTGGTTTGGGACCAGGGGGTCGCATGTTCAAATCGTGTCATCCCGATTTTTGTTTATGCGGGTGTAGTTCAATGGTAGAACTTTAGCCTTCCAAGCTAATAGCGTGGGTTCGATTCCCATCACCCGCTTACTGATTCAAAAAAGTCTCTGCACTTATAGCAGAGACTTTTTTTGTAATGAATCTGAAACGTTGATATATCGTGTTAGGAGGCGATCTAAGGCACAGATCGCCTTGTATGTATCTAAGAGCCGAATCCATTGTGTGAAGCAGTACACAATGGGTTCGGCTCTTTTATGTTGCTTTACGCTAAAGGTCAGTGATGACCAGCTTAGTAGCGGAGGCCCTTTTTTTCACAAAAGAACCAATCAATTAACGCTCGTGATGATCAGTTGCTCTCTTACGCATACCGGCCAGTCCCAGCAACCCGAGCAAACCAAGCCATCCCCAGTCCATTCCGTTGTCGCGGTCTGTTGTTGTAGCTGCATTTGTACGTACACTGTTAGTGCGATAATCCCCATTGTTTCGGTAATCCCCATTGGTACGATAGTTACCATCCATGTTCATGTTCAAGTTGCTGTTTGTACGGTCCATGTAGTTGCTATTCTGATAAGACTTTACACGTGAACCGTTGGTATCCATCCCGTTGGTCATATGGCCCTCAGCACCTGCAGAACCAGCCATTGCGGCAACGACTAACATGGAAGCAATAATGGTTGTGGCTTTTTTCATGATGTGAACTCCTCCTTTATGTTGTACGAACTATCAAGTAATCTGCCCAAATACACAAGAACATTATGTAGCAGGAGGAGTGTTAAGTTATGGGGGACAAACAAATTTACTGTGAAATACATAAGAAATATATCAAAAGACAACGGTAAGTGTTAGAAAATCGAAATTTCTCTTTAATTCATTGCGTCAGTGTGGTAAAGTATACAAAAGCTTGCTTTGCCGGTCATGTTTCTTAGGAGCGCCTGTTATCCATGAATGCTAAAACTGGAGAATTGAAAGCCTACTTCCGTATTCCAAAACCTAGAATAATGTGACTGCATAATTATGAATTTTTTAGATTAGTTATGAGATGTTCAAGGTATAAAAAGTACGTGAAAAAGGTATCATGCGACAGCATATGGCTATTCATAGAAGCAGAACAAGAAAATGAATAAAAAAGCGTGTTTTTGTGATGTATTTCGGGGATAATCCCCATTTTTACTAGTAGAAAAATAAAGATTTTCGTACCATTTTATTGTATGATGTTATGAAGGTGTCAAATTTACGTGTACGAATGGAACGATCAGATGGGAGGATAAGCATGACTGAAACTACGGTAACCGCCAGCAAAAGCCAATCCAACAACCTGCTTCGGCGAGACGTGCGGTTCCTGGGCAACATACTCGGAGAAGTTCTTGTCCATCAAGGAGGCACGGAGCTTCTAGATGTCGTTGAGAAGATTCGGGAAACGAGCAAATCGTTGCGTGCAGAGTTTTTGCCAGAACTGTATGAAGAGTTCAAAACGATGATCCAGGAATTAGACTCGGACAATCGTCATCAGGTTATTCGAGCTTTCGCTATTTATTTTCAATTAGTTAATATTGCTGAACAAAACCATCGGATTCGGCGTAAACGGGATTATGAGCGTTCTGCGGGAGATGCTGTACAGCCAGGTTCGATTGAAAAGGCAGTACAGGACCTGAAAGAACGTGGATTGTCTCATACCGAAGTAGAAGAGATTCTGGATGATTTATCACTGGAACTCGTGATGACAGCTCACCCGACAGAAGCGATGCGCCGGGTTATTCTGGATATCCATAAACGGATTTCTGAAGATGTCATGCTACTGGACAATCCTACGCTGACGTTGCGTGAACGTGAACAACTGCGTGAGAAACTGTTGAATGAGGTTATTACGCTCTGGCAGACAGATGAGCTTCGCGATCGCAAACCGACTGTACTCGATGAAGTGCGGAACGGGATGTATTACTTTCATGAAACGTTGTTCCACGTACTTCCGGATGTATATCAGGAACTGGAACGTTGCCTGAATAAATTTTATCCAGACCATGACTGGCATGTGCCGACGTATTTGCGTTTCGGTTCCTGGATTGGTGGAGACCGGGATGGAAATCCATCGGTAACTTCAGATGTAACATGGCAAACGCTTCTCATGCAACGCAAGCTCGCTTTGCGTGAGTATCAGCGGATTATGATTGAACTTATGGGACACCTCAGCTTCAGCACCAACATCATTCATATCTCGGATGAACTGGCGCAGTCGATTGAGCAGGATCGCAACTGTGTTACTTTGAAAAAAGTGGACATTTGGCGTAATGAAAAGGAACCTTATCGCATTAAACTGGCTTACATGATTGCCAAGCTGAACAATGTCCTGGATGAGAACAAGGTTGGTCAGCCAGATCGCTACCAGAACGCTCAAGACCTGATTAATGATCTGTTAATCATCGACCGTAGCTTACGTCATCATTTTGCTGATTATGTAGCAGATACTACAGTGCGTAAAATGATACGTCAGGTTGAACTTTTCGGATTCCATACCGCTGCCCTGGATGTGCGTCAGCACAGCAAGGAGCATGAAAGTGCGATGTCGGAAATTTTAGCAAAAATGAACATTGTAGACGATTATGCACGTCTGACGGAAGACGGGAAAATCGATCTGCTTGCTCGTTTGCTGGATGATCCAAGACCGCTTACTTCTCCGTATCATCAGTACACGGAAGGAACGAGAGAGTGTCTGGATGTCTTCCGTGCAATTAAGCGTGCACAGAATGAGTTCGGTACAGGCTGTATCACGAGTTACTTGATCAGTATGACACAAGGAGCAAGTGATCTACTTGAAGTGATGGTATTTGCCAAAGAGGTTGGTTTGTTCTCCAAAGGGGCAAACGGTGAAGTGATCTCTACACTGCAAGCTGTTCCGTTGTTTGAAACGATTGACGACCTTCATGCAGCATCGGAAATTATGCAACGGTTGTTTAACTTACCTATATATCGTGCAAGCGTGACTGGACGTAATGAGTTGCACGAAATTATGCTTGGATACTCCGACAGTAATAAAGATGGCGGTGTAGTTACGGCAAACTGGGAACTGCGCGTAGCGATGAATGCGATTACGGCTGTGGGCAATGAGCATGGTGTGAAGCTGAAATTCTTCCACGGACGCGGCGGAGCGCTCGGACGTGGCGGCATGCCACTGAACCGTAGTATTCTTGCACAGCCTCCTCATACGATTGGCGGCGGAATCAAAATTACGGAGCAAGGTGAAGTTATTTCATCTCGTTATTCTCTCCAAGGAATTGCTTACCGTAGTTTGGAGCAGGCTACTTCGGCGCTAATCACAGCGGCTTTGAATGGTCTGGAGCCGCAAGAGTCGGCGTCAGAGCAAGCTTGGGATGAGATTATTAAGGACATCTCGGAAGTGTCACTGACGAAGTATCAGGATCTCATTTTCCGTGACCCGGATTTCTTCACGTTCTTTAAAGAGTCTACGCCGCTTCCAGAAGTAGGCGAACTCAATATTGGTTCACGTCCATCCAAACGGAAGGGCAGTGACAAGTTTGAAGACTTGCGTGCGATTCCTTGGGTATTTGCCTGGACACAAAGCCGTTACTTGCTTCCGGCTTGGTATGCGGCAGGTACGGGGTTGCAAAGCTACTATCAGGGCAAAGAGGAGAACCTGAACGTCCTGAAAGAAATGTATGCTAACTTCCCGTTCTTCCGTACGCTGATTGATACGGTGCAAATGGCGGTTGCCAAAGCAGATCTCGTGATTGCTAAAGAGTATTCGGCCATGACTTCCAATAAAGAAGCTCGTGACCGTATCTTTGGTCAGATCGAATCGGAGTTTAAGCTTACCAAAGAGCTGATTCTGAAAATTACAGGTGAAGCTGAAATTCTGGATGATGTACCTGTAATTCAGGAATCGATTCGTTTGCGTAATCCCTATGTTGATCCACTTTCCTACATGCAAGTACAGTTGCTAAGTGAACTGCGTGACATGCGGGAACGTGGTGAGGATGATACCGAACTACTTCGTGAAGTATTGTTGACCATTAATGGTATTGCAGCAGGATTGCGGAATACAGGCTGATGTTTGATCAAAAGATCATTCACAACGTTCATATGATGAATGATTTATGTAATAAAATAAATATCTATCTCTTCTTTTGAAAAGAGAGATTAGACGGGACTCCTTAGGGAGTTCCCGTTTTTACTGTTTTTGGAGGATATTTGTCATACAGTCTTGATTTTTGACCAAAGTTGATTTACGATTTGATTGGTGAATTACAAGTGTGGACGGGTATTAGAAGACGGAAGACCCATCAGCATGTCTGGGGGAATCAGGGTGGACAATTTGGAGAACAGGCTTGTGAAGCTGGTACTCAAGGGAGACCAGAGAGCCTTTGCAGAAATCGTTGAATTATACAAGGACAAGCTGTTTCATTTGGCATATCGGATGCTGAGCAACCGTCACGAAGCGGAGGATGTTGTTCAGGAGACGTTTTTGCGTGTGTTTCGAAATATGGAAAAGTATGATCCGAATCAGAAATTCTCGACCTGGATCTATCGGATTGCAACGAATTTGTGCATCGATCGGTTACGAAGAAAGAAACCTTCTTACTCACTTGATGCAGAACTGAATGATCAGGAAGGAACTGACGGCTACGCAATGCTTCCGAGTGATGATCGAACACCTGAGAGTGAAGCACTGCTTTCCGAAACACAGACCCTCATCCGTGAGGCGATTGATAGCTTACCAGCCAAGTATAAGTCCGTTATGGTTTTGAGATATTTACAGGACTTGTCATTACAGGAGATCAGTGATGTCACAGGTATGCCCGTAACAACGATTAAGACAAGGGTGCACCGGGGCCGTGATTTTCTGCGCAAAAAACTAGAATATAAGTTATAATCACAATCACCCGAAATTTTGGGCAAAATTATTTGAAACATATCCGAAACGGGTGCGTATGAAATGTATGCAAGTCTTATGCATGCTTTTTGCAGGTGTATGGACTAAGTGTCTAAGGAAAGGATTGGCTCTCATATGGATTGCAACTCGGCCGTCTCTTTAATGCATGAATGTTTGGATGAGTCGTTGTCCCCGGATCAGAAAACTGAATTGAAAAGCCATTTGTTGATCTGTCCGGATTGTCGCATGCGCTTTAAAGAGTTGGAACAGACGGAAATGCTACTCTTTGCCATGAAACATTATTCACCGTCTGCCTCGGATGAGCTGACCAATCGAATTATGAATGCTCTGCCACAGCCCAAGAGACAACAAGTATGGCTCAGATGGGTCAAAGGACATCCCGCGCTGACGGCGGCAGCCTTCTTTTTGGTCGTGATGCTCTTTAGCGCCTTCAATTTCTGGAATCAGAACAACGAAATGGTCGTTAAGGGGAACAGTCTGGATCAGCTCGTGATTCAAGGCAACACGGTTATTGTTCCAGAAGGTAAGTCAGTTGCTGGCGATCTTACGATAGAGAATGGAACCGCTCAGGTGTATGGTGATGTGAATGGCAATCTGACGGTCATCGACGGACAACTGTTTCAAGCTTCTACAGCGCACGTGTCAGGTCAGGTAAAAAGTATTGATCAGGCGCTGGACTGGTTTTGGTACAAAATAACCAATATGGTAAATGAAGTGGCTTACCGCTAAGTCAGGGTATAACTTCACGGGTATATACCAAGCAGGGTACCTCCGAATTGCGTGGGGTGCTCTTTTTTTATTGCCTAAATGACAGAGAAAGTGCGAAAAGGAAGCTTATATGCAGTTTGTGACTGGAGTAACTTGCAACCTGAACGGTAACGTTATAACCTAGATAGTAATGAGAACATACTACATATAGATAAGCATTGAATAAATGCGAAGAAGGGATTATGTAAAATCCCAAATGGTTAATATGAGATCAGAGTTTACTCATCAATGGGGATAGCGGGGGCTGGCTTATGAATTATTTTGCTGACTTAACGTGGAAAGAGTCCATTAAGGACGTTATCGATATATTGATCGTTACCTATATTATGTACAAACTGATTTTGCTAGTGCGGGGTACACGCGCGGTTCAGCTACTGAAAGGAATTTTGTTCCTGGTGTTGATCTGGGCGTTAAGCACATGGCTAAATCTGTATACACTTAAATGGCTAATGAACCAGATGTTTACGTTTGGGGTTGTTGCGGTGTTTATCATATTCCAGCCGGAACTCCGTCGTGGTTTGGAACAATTGGGTCGAGGTAAACTGTTTGGGCGCTCAGCCGCCGCAAGTGATGAAGAGTTAACCGTGTTAATTGGTGAAATTATTAAGTCCGTTAACTATTTGTCTCGCCGTAAAATTGGTGCACTTGTCGTCTTCGAGCGTGAAACAGGACTGAATGACTACACGGAATCCGGGATCAAGATGCAATCTCTCGTCAGTTCTGAACTGATGATTAACATTTTTATTCCCAACACGCCGCTCCATGATGGGGCAGTCATCATTCAAGGAAAACAAATATCTGCAGCAGCCTGTTACCTGCCATTATCCGAGAATCCGTTTATCAGTAAGGAATTGGGAACGCGCCACCGTGCGGCAATCGGAATAACGGAGGTGGCCGATGCAATCTGTCTGGTTGTTTCGGAGGAGACAGGGCAAGTTTCTCTGGCGATGAATGGACAGGTAGTTCGTGATATTAAGGAAGAGTCGCTGATTGCCAAGCTGTATGAGGAATTGCGTCCGACCTCCAATCTGAGCAAAAAGAATGCATGGTCAACCTTCTGGAAACGGAAGGGGGGACGTAACAATGGATAAATGGTTTAACAACAATAACTTTGCGAAAATACTTGCACTGGCGGTAAGCCTGCTTCTCTGGTTCATGATTCATCTGGATGAAGTACCAACTACACCAACCATCACAACGGGGATATCGAGCAAGGTTGTGGAGCGTACTGTACCTGTTCAGCCATATGGGCTGGATAGTAATGCTTATGTTCTTACTTCACTTAGCACAGATGAGGTGCGGCTGGAGATTAAAGGACAGCGTTCAATGCTTACGTCCATTTTTACCAATGATGATTATAAGGTTCTGGTTGATTTGAGCCAGGTTAAAGATGGTTCGAACACACTGCCCCTTGTACCTGACCTGCCTTCCGGCGTTGAAGTGGTCAGTATGGAACCTTCCATGGTAACGGTGAACGTGGAGAAATTGGGCACCAAATCGTTCAATGTGAATATTGTACCCGAAGGAGAGCCTTCGGCTGGATATACGGCTGGAACGCCCGTGGTTGAGCCTTCTGCTCCAGTTAAGGTAACTCTGCCGGAAGGACAGCTTGATGCTGTGGCGAGTGTTCAGGGCAGTGTCAGTGTGAAAGATGCGAAGGAAGATATAATTCAGAAAAAAGTGAAGCTTCAGGCATATGATGCTGAGGGTAAAGTCATCGAGAATGCAACCATGTCACCTCAAACAGTCGAAGTTCGAATACCAGTCAATCAGCCCTACACTAAAGTTCCCTTGAGGATCAAATATTCGGGACAGTTACCAGAGGGTCTGGTGCTGTCCTCGGTCGAGCCGAGCGTGAAAGAAGTCTCGATTTATGGGAGTGAGGGAGCACTTGCAGGTATACAGTCCTACGACCAAGCTACTCTTGATCTTACGCAATTCACGGAGTCTGGTACCTCTACAGTTAACGTGGACTTGACGCCGCCCTCTGGTTCTGAGAAAATCGAGCCTAGTTCGATTCAGATCAAGGTGACGGTGTCCCCATATGATGAGGTCGAAACAACGACCAAAGTCTTTCCCAACGTACCGATTCATTTAACTGGTGTGGGGAACGGGCTGGAAGGTGAGTTGGTTACTCCTAAAAGTGGTGGACAGAACATTACACTAAGTGGGCCAAGAACCATGCTCGAAGGTCTCAGTGGTGATGACATCAAGCTTACAGCCAATCTCCAGGGACTTGGTGTGGGCACACATGAGATTAAACTGGAAGCTAATCTGCCCCGGTTCGCTAAGCTGGATGAGGCGTCTAATAATTTTAGTGCCACAGTGAAGCTCAGTGAGAAAGCCGCAGATGCGACTGCTCCTCCGGAGCAAAATTCAGGTGAGGATAATCCCTCAGGACCAGATCCATCACCGGCAGAAGTCGAGAATGGACAGCCAAACACAGATCCTGTAGAAGAGCAAAACGAATCGAATACGGAACAGCAGGATCAAACTCAGCAGGGAAGTGCAGCGACCAATCGTGGTAGTGTAAATAACAATGCAAATAATAACAACGGCAGTAAATCTGGTTCTAATCCGTAATTATGCAATTTTTTATTTTCAAATCTAAAAATGATATTGATGTGCTCATATATGATGCAAATAGAAGGAGTTAGATCATGGGTAAATATTTTGGTACAGATGGTGTAAGAGGGGTTGCGAATAAAGAATTGACGGCGGAGCTGGCTTACAGCATCGGACGCTGTGGTGGTTATGTGCTTGCAGGTGGGGTGGAAAGACCTAAAGTAGTGATCGGCATGGACACACGAATCTCTGGACTTATGCTGGAATCAGCACTCGTAGCGGGTCTGTTGTCTATTGGAGCGGATGTAATTCGTTTAGGCGTTGTGTCTACACCAGGTGTCGCTTATATTACTCGTTTGCTCAAAGCAGACGCGGGTGTAATGATCTCGGCTTCCCACAATCCTGTTGAGGATAACGGTATCAAATTTTTCGGTGGAGATGGCTTCAAGCTATCGGATGAGACGGAGAACCGGATCGAAGAGCTGATGGATGCGGTAAAAGATGAACTGCCACGCCCCGTTGGTGCAGGTCTTGGAACGGTGACGATGGATGAGCAATCTCGTTATCGTTATCTGGATTATCTGAAAACCACTGTATCCGAGTCGTTCTCTGGTCTCAAAATTGTACTCGACTGTGCCAATGGTGCGGCATATGAGCTTGCACCAAAATTATTTAGTGAGCTTGGGGCTGAAGTTATTGCCATTGGCGCTGAGCCGAACGGTCTGAACATTAACGAGCAGTGCGGTTCGACCCATCCGGAGCATTTAAAACAAGAGGTGCTGAAACATCAAGCGGATCTTGGTCTTGCTTTTGACGGGGATGCCGATCGCCTGATTGCTATTGATGAAACGGGTGCCGAAGTGGATGGCGACTTTATTCTGTGTATTTGCGGAGACGCGATGAATCGGGCAGGCAAGCTGAAAGATAGCACGGTGGTGTCTACCGTTATGAGTAATATTGGTTTCTACAAAGCAACAGAGAAGCTTGCGCTGAAAACAGCCAAAACGGCTGTTGGTGACCGCTATGTGATGGAAGAGATGCGTCGTGGTGGATATAACCTGGGCGGAGAGCAGTCGGGTCACGTTATTTTCCTGGACTACAATACAACGGGAGATGGCATGCTAACGGCGATTCAACTTGTCGACACACTGAAAGCTTCAGGTAAAAAGCTGAGTGAGTTGAAAGCAATCATGACACAGTACCCACAAGTGCTGGTTAACGTTCGTGTTGAAGACAAGAGCAAATACGAAGGCAATGTTGCCATCGGAGAAGCGATCGCTGCAGTAGAAGAAAAACTGGGGGATAATGGTCGTGTGCTTGTTCGTGCATCGGGTACCGAGTCCTTGATCCGTGTTATGGCTGAAGGGCCAGATAAAGATGAGCTGGAGCAGTTTGTATCCCAGATTGCAGATGTTGTGCAAAAAGAACTGGTATAACCTACTGAAAAAAGCCTGTTGTCATGCGATTTGAGTGTTATTTTTCACAAAATTGATATCTTGGCATATGGTTATACAGAGGCTGATTTAATTCCATATATTAACGATTCATTCATTGTTCCTGCGTCCTGGCCAGATAAGACTATGGGTCTGATTATTTGGCTGGGAGCGTGGGTAAATATGCTGAAATGGTTACAGGTACTTTGCTCCATTGCAAAATGGACTTCAGGTGCATATAATGAGTGGAGTCGTCATTCAGACACGGAAAGTGAGGATTGTAAGGTTACAGTTACACAAGCGCCAGAGCTTGGAGTTGCGCGGGACGCATGTTGATGGATTTCTCTTTTGCTAATCAGGAGATAACATGGGAAACATGGACGGCAATCAAGCTGACGAGGTGGAGGTGTTCGGATTGTTCGGCGGGGACCTCCCGGTGATGCACCAGAGCCGTAAACCGGATTGCGGAAAATGGATAGGTGACTGTCCACACAACGCGCCGGTAGGTGCAAAGGATCAGATAAAATTCAAAATGAATGTGCGTGAAGAGCGTAAACAGTGCGCGGACGGGAAAATGATGTACATTCATGATTGCATTCGTAATAGAGCATGAACACACAGGGCGGCAGAAGGCCGTTCTAATCATTGATAATTGAATAGGAAATGATATTCATGATACGGTAAGCAATCTATCATTTTCCAATACGTCCACCTCTGCCTGTTTCTCTTCCAGACACAGTATTCATATACAAACGGAGGAACTAAATTATGTGCGGTATTGTTGGATATATTGGTAATAAAAACACTCAATCGGTATTGGTCGAAGGATTGAAAAAGCTCGAGTATCGTGGTTATGACTCTGCAGGGATCGCTGTATTTACACCGCAAGGTCTGCAAATTACGAAAGCTCTTGGACGTTTGGCGAATCTTGAAGCAAAGCTGGATGGTGCTCCGCTGGTAGGTAATGCCGGAATCGGACACACTCGCTGGGCTACGCATGGTAAACCATCGGACGAGAATTCCCATCCACACACGGATGGAAGCCAGAAGTTTTCCGTTGTGCATAACGGGATTATTGAGAACTATCTGGAGCTGAAGGATGAGCTGATCTCCCAAGGTCACACGTTTACTTCCGAGACAGATACTGAAGTCATTTCTCACCTGGTTGCACGTGAATACAATGGTGATATTGTTAAAACTGTGCAAAAAGTGATCACGTTGTTGCGTGGTGCATTCGCACTGGGTGTATTGACAGAGCATGAGCCTGAGAAACTTGTTGCTGTGCGTCAAGCTAGTCCATTGATTATTGGTGTTGGTGAAGGCGAGAACTTCATTGGTTCCGATATTCCGGCAATTCTGGAACATACACGTAATGTGTACATTCTGAATGATGGCGAAATGGCTGTATTGACACATGATGCTGTCGAATTGATGACGATTGAGGGCAATTTTATTTCTCGGGAAATGATTCGTGTCGATTGGGATGCAGTAACCGCGGAAAAAGGCGGATTTGAGCACTTTATGTTGAAAGAGATTCATGAGCAACCAAAAGCATATCGTGATACAATGCTGGGTCGCATCGACAATGAAGGCAAAAAAGTGCAGCTTCCTGAGCTCAAAATGACGGAAGAGCAAATTAAAAATATTCGTAACGTTCAAATCATCGCATGTGGTACAGCGTACCATGCTGGTCTGGTTGGACGTACAGTGATTGAACAAATGGTTCGTATTCCGGTTGAAACGGATGTTGCTTCCGAGTATCGTTACCGTTCGCCGATCGTTCATAAAGATACACTTGTAATTGTGGTAAGCCAATCCGGTGAAACAGCAGATACGCTGGCAGCACTGCGTGAAGCTCAATCTAACGGTGCGCATGTACTGGCGATTACAAATGTTGTGGGTAGCTCGATTGCACGTGATGCAGACGATGTAATTGCTACATTGGCTGGACCTGAGATCGCAGTGGCTTCCACTAAGGCTTACACGTCCCAGTTGATCGCGTTCAACCTGCTTGGTCTGTACCTTGCACAAGTACGTGGTACACAAACACCGGATGAGATTGCACACACACTGGCAGCGATGCAAGCACTGCCTGAACAAGTGGAATCCATGCTGGAGCAAGCGGATGCGATTAAAGGGTATGCGGAGCAAATCTCTAAACATGAACATCTCTTCTTCATCGGCCGTGGTCTGGATTATGCGGTAGCACAAGAAGGCTCATTGAAACTGAAAGAGATCTCTTATATTCACTCTGAAGCTTATGCTGCAGGTGAGTTGAAACACGGTACACTCGCGTTGATTGAGGACGGTATCCCTGTTATTGCCTTGGCAACACAGGAGAACGTACTGGAGAAAACGGTAAGTAACATCAAAGAAGTAAAAGCACGTGGCGCAGACGTACTGGCGATTACGTACGAAGAGCACGTAGCTCCATTGCTTAAATCCGTTGACCAAGCGTTTGCGATTCCTAAGACACTGCCACTTCTAAGCCCAGCTCTGTCTGTTGTAGCGTTGCAATTGCTGGCATATTACGCTTCCCTCGCTCTGGGTCACGATGTCGATAAACCACGTAACTTGGCGAAAAGTGTAACGGTTGAGTAAAACCCTGGCTTGAATGAACAAGCACATGTTCAGTGATGAAAAAGTTGTGAACCAGTAAAAGAGTTTTGAATCGTATGGTACGAAAAAAGTTTTAACATCGAAAAGGGAGCCCGAGAGATTGACTCGTGGCTTCCTTTTTTTAGTTTTCAAAATATACGATACAGCCTTAATCATTCGTTGTAGTGAAAATGAAAGAAAAAGACGAAGCCAAATGAAGAAGAGAGAGCCTTCCACGTATCGAAATCGCAAGTAATGCACTTCGTAAAATAGTTGTTAAATCGACATCAACGTAATTTTTAGCTCTGCTAATCTTTACAAAACAAAAGTAAATTAAAATGAAAAGTATAACTTCTTAAATTCTTCTGCTTACATAAGTTAACGAGATCAAATTAGGACAATCATGTTAAATTTTTGTAAAGTGAAAGGATTCAAAGCTTCGACGGAGAAGTTAAAGGTAATATATACCATTAATACCATTCGATTTATTGGTAAATTACTCCTGTTGAATTCCTCGATTGATGACAAACTCTGCTTATTTCCCTCCTAATTGTGTTAATTTAAGGCGAAATATTAACACTTTATACTTCAAAGATCTAATTTAACCAAAATTTTACTATACATTCTTTGGAAATTTGATATAATTCTACGCAGGTCGACCTTCCAATTATTGAAAAAAATAGAATTGGTGGGTTTTTATACATACCTAAGCTGTGTGCGAGAGACCAGTCTACTGGATACCCAGCAAGCCGGCATGCGAGGACCGACAATTGTGGTAACGACAGCCAAGAATTTTTTGCTCGATGACGCCAGAAGTTTCAGAAAGAATGAAGCTAAACTTATCCCAATTACGATGGAGGATGAAGCGCGTGAGCATTTTTGAAAAGCTGGAATCTAACGTAAGATCTTACTGCAGAAGCTTTCCGGTAGTATTCGACCGGGCCAAGGAAGACCTGTTATATGCTGAGGATGGAAGAGCATACATTGATTTTTTTGCAGGTGCTGGAGCACTGAACTATGGTCATAACAACGATTATATTAAAGGTCGGATTCTAGATTATCTGACCTCCGATCGGATTATGCATGGTCTCGATATGTACACAATGGCCAAGCGCGAATTCATCCAGAGCTTCTCGGAACGGATCTTGGAGCCAAAGAAGCTGAATTACAAGCTTCAATTCTGCGGTCCGACGGGTACAAATGCGGTGGAAGCGGCACTCAAGCTTGCACGCAAGGCGAAGAAAAGAACCGGCATCTTTGCATTCATGGGTGGTTTCCACGGCATGTCACTTGGCAGCCTCTCGGCAACAAGCTCTAAGTCGATGAGGGAAGGAGCGGGGCTTCCTCTGGATGGAGTTACCTTCATACCACATCCGAGTGGAGCTTTCGCAGATATGGATACACTTGGTTATATTGAAAATATTCTAACGGATTCGCACTCCGGAGTTGATAAGCCGGCTGCCATTCTGCTCGAAACAGTTCAAGCTGAAGGCGGCATTCATGTTGCTGACGCACAGTGGTTACGCGGATTGCAACAGATTTGCCGCAAGCACGATATACTGCTCATTACCGATGAGATTCAAGTCGGTTGCGGCCGAACTGGCGAATTCTTCTCCTTCGAACGTGCGGGGATTGAGCCGGATCTGATTACCCTGTCAAAGTCGATCAGCGGGTACGGCCTGCCAATGTCCCTCCTGCTCCTGAAGCCTGAACTGGATCTCTGGACGCCAGGGGAACACAACGGCACCTTCCGCGGCAACCAGCTCGCTTTTGTGGCTGCCAAGGCTGCTCTTGAGTTCCGGGATAGAGTAGCCTTGGAACAACAGGTGAAGCAGAAGGAAGAGTTCGTGCGAGCGTTCCTTGATAAAGAAATCAAACCTCTACATCCTTCCATCACCATCCGCGGAATTGGCCTGATCTGGGGCATTGACGTTTCGGGCTTTACGGATGAAGCCGGGGCGAAGCGGATGTCGGAGATCAGTTTTGAGAATGGGCTTATTATTGAAAGGGCCGGCAGAGGGGACCTCGTCCTGAAGATCATGCCTCCGCTGACTGTTTCCATGGAGAATCTGGCTGCTGGTTGCGATATTATCAAGTCTAGTATTCAGCAGGTAATCTCTCAAGAGGCCCAGCGTTTGCTGGTAACAACCTAAGCTTGGTCAAACTGACGGGTGCACTGGCAATAGGGCTAGAACTTCTTTCAGGGGGCCGCGCGTCAGACAACATGGAATTCATTTCTATTCCTAGGGCTAACCCGTTCATCTAATACAGAGCATTTTTGTGAACCTCATGAAATACCATCTTCACATGTAATCGCCCGGGAAAAGATCACTACCCCGCGGCCTGATCTTGACTTATCCACATCGGGACTGCGGGGGAATTCATTAAGCGTACATAGAGTGTATCAATGCCCCTTAACATAGGTTTTGATCAAGGTAACTCCGTTGCAAAATCCGAAGGTACGGCTGATTTTCTGCTGCCTCTGGAATCCTACAGCACGTCTTACATCAATGGGAGGAGCCTCCCTTGTCCACCTCTAATTCCAATTCCGAATCCAAGGTTAAATGCAAGGTCCGTTTTCGGGCATCTGTGTTCACAGTAAACATATTGAAGCAAGGGAGTCAGTAACAGATACACCTTTTGCGTAAACGATGTCTCTATTTTTTTCAAGCAGGGTAGTCGTTCGAGATCGTTACCAGGCAGAAGATTGCCATATGCAATCAATTGGATAAGCAGAGCGGTGATTTGGCATAAGCCATAGCTATTGTTATCACATTTTGAAAAGGCGGGGAGCATTGCTGCGGCATAGGCTCTGCCGGATTGCTTTTACCGATGAAGAGAGGGGAACGATCCAGGTGGCTTTTGAAAAAGAAACGTTGTTTTGGAACGAAAAACTCGGTAGTGATGATGATATTCTGACGCGGTTACCTTACAGCAAAACGCAAAGCCCTTTAAGACCCATGATGACAACCGTTAGTGGTTCGCTTTCAGAGAAAGCGTCGCAACGTGTCCTACAAATGAGTAAGGGGACTCCGCTGGCGACGTTTATGATTATGCTTGCGGGTGTGCAGTCACTTTTATATAAATATACAGGCGCTTCCGACATTTTGGTTGGTATGCCGATTGTACCGAAAAAGACGGAACAGCGACGCTCCATTAATCATACCGTCATATTAAAAAACTCGTTTGCGGCGGGTGTGACTTTTAAAACACTTCTGAATGAATTGAGGACTTCCTTACCGGAAGTGATTCAGCATCAACATATTCCGTTCTCGAAAATGACGGAGAAGCTGGACTTGCAATATGAGGACGGGAAGCCAATCATCCATACACTAGTATCTCTAAAGGAGCTACACACGGATGAAATCACACCATATGTGGTCACGGATTGTTCTTTTGAGTTCAGCATAACCGGCGGGACCATACAGTTAGCTCTTTTATACAACGAGCATTTATATGATTCTGAATTCATGACTCGGGTTGTTGGTCATCTCAACAGCCTGTTAACTGTGGGTCTCCACGAGCTGGAACTGGACATCGTGAAGATTGATATGTTGTCTGAAGAAGAGAAAATTAAATTGCTCCAAAGCTTTAACGATACCAAGCAGGACTATGCCCGGGATTGGACAATCCATCAACTCATAGAAGAACAGGTACAGCGGGTGCCAGAAGCGACGGCAGTTGTTTTTGAGAATCAGCAACTTTCATACGCGGAGTTGAATGAACGAGCTAACCGGCTGGCGAGAACGCTACGATCCGTCGGCGTGTTACCCAATCAATTGGTCGGCTTGATGGTAAGGAGATCGCTAGAGACGGTTGTTGGTATTTTGGCGGTTCTAAAAGCTGGCGGTGCTTACGTGCCCATTGATCCCGAATACCCCGAAGAACGAATCCGTTACATTCTGGATGACTCTAACGCGCAGTTACTGCTGACTCAAAGGGAACTGATGCACCAAGTACCTTTCAAAGGGACTGTTCTTGCACTGGATGACGAGAACTCCTATGACAACGATGGGGCGGATCTGGAGCTCGCTAGTGGTCCGAATGACCTCGCTTATGTCATCTATACGTCAGGTACGACAGGCAAACCCAAAGGAGTCATGCTGGAGCATCGGGGTTTGGTAAGCTTGAAATTGATGTTTGCAGACAGGCTTGGTATTACGGAGCGAGACCGAATTGTTCAATTCGCCAGCCTGTCATTCGATGCATCCTGCTGGGAAATGTTCAAAGCGCTCTACTTTGGTGCGACTTTGTACATTCCTACAGCCGAAACGATTCTCGACACTCGTTTGTTCGAGCGTTATATGAATGAGCATGCAATTACAGCGACCATTTTGCCGCCAACGTATAGCGCTTATTTGCACCCGGATCAACTCCCTAGTTTAACGAAACTCGTAACGGGAGGCTCGGCAGTATCAGCCGAATTCGTGCAACAGTGGAAAACGAAGGTTCACTATTTCAATGCTTATGGTCCTACTGAAGCGTCCATTGTTACGACACTTTGGGATGCGAATGAGGAGCAACCGGAACACAGAGTGATTCCGATCGGGCGGCCACTGGCGAATCACCAGATTTTTATTCTGGATGCCCACCTGCAACTTGTACCTCCAGGAGTGGACGGCGAGTTGTGCGTGGCAGGTGTGGGACTTGCGAGAGGTTATCTGAACCAACCGGAGCTAACGGCAGAGAAGTTCGTGGAACATCCGTTTGCACCGGGAGAACGCCTTTACCGGACGGGAGATCTGGCCCGCTGGCTTCCAGACGGGAATATGGAGTATTTGGGACGGATCGACCATCAGGTGAAAATCCGTGGATTCCGAATCGAGATTGGGGAGATTGAAGAGCAACTTCTGAAGATTGACTCTGTGCAGGAGACAATCGTAATAGCGAGGGAAGGTAAAAGCGGCCAAGAACTGTGTGCTTACCTGGTCGCGAGCCACCCACTTACACTAGGTGAGCTGAGAAGCACGCTGGCACAAAACTTGCCGAATTACATGATTCCGGCCCATTTTGTTCAGCTTCCAAGGATGCCCCTTACGCCGAACGACAAAATTGACCGCAAGGCTTTGCCTGCCCCAGAAGGAAATGCACTGATTGGAGGCGAGTACGTAGCTCCCCGAAATGAAGTGGAGCGGACTCTTGCTGATGTATGGCAGGCCGTATTGAACGCTGATCGCGTTGGGGTAACGGATCACTTCTTTGAGCTTGGTGGAGACTCGATTAAGTCCATTCAAGTATCTTCGCGTCTTCATCAAGCCGGGTACAAGCTGGAAATCCGGGATTTGTTCAAATATCCGACGATCTCACAGCTCAGTCTGCATGTGAAACCGATTGGACGTACCATCGATCAAGGAGAAGTTACGGGTGAAACAGTACTGACGCCGATCCAGCAATGGTTTTTCGAGAGCTCCTTTGTGGATTCCCATCATTTCAATCAGTCGGTGATGCTGTACCGAAAGGACCGATTCGACGAAGAAACGGTAGGACATGTACTGCAAAAGCTGGCCGAACATCATGACGCTTTGCGAATGGTATTCCGTAAGACGGAACAAGGGTTTAGCGCCCGGAACCGAGCAATTCAGGAAGGCGGGTTGTTCACTCTGGATGTGTTCGACTTCAAGGATGAGCAACACACCGGGCAGGTTGTGGAAGCGAAGGCAACGGACATTCAAGCAGGTATTGATCTGGAGAATGGGCCTCTTATGAAAGCAGGACTGTTTCAGTGTGCGGATGGGGATCATCTGTTACTGACGGTTCACCATGCCGTGGTGGACGGTGTATCTTGGCGTATTTTGATGGAGGATTTCGCACTGGGTTACGAGCAAGCAGTCAAAAACGAGGACATTCGTTTCCCGGCGAAAACGGATGCGTACCGCACTTGGTCAGAACAACTGGCCGCTTACGCACAAAGTGCGGAGCTTGCGAAGGAGCGAGCCTACTGGCAGGACGTGGAGCTAATTGAGGTTCCGGCCATACCGAAGGATATGGAGACGGATATGACGACACAACAAGACAGCGAATCACTATTCGTCCGTTTAACTCCCGAAGAAACAGAGCTGTTACTGAAGCGGGTTCATCGAGCTTATAACACTGAAATGAATGATATTTTAATTACGGCGCTCGGCATAGCCATTCGCAATTGGACAGGACACGAACGTGTGCGGATCAATCTCGAAGGACATGGACGTGAATCCATCGGAACTGATATCGACATTAATCGCACAGTTGGCTGGTTTACGACCAAATTCCCAGTGGTCCTGGAGCCGGAAAGCGATCGGGATTTGGCCTACCAGATTAAACAGGTCAAGGAACGTTTGCGCCGCATTCCTAACAAAGGTCTTGGCTATGGCGTATGCCGTTATCTCTCCAAGTCGGAGGATAGCTTGGTTTGGGGCGCAGAGCCGGAAATTAATTTTAATTACCTCGGTCAGTTCGACGATGATGTCAATCAAGATGAGATCGGCATATCAGCTTATTCCAGTGGTAGCCCGGCTAGTGATCGGCAGGCCCGCAGCTTTGTGCTGGATATTAACGGCATGGTGCTGGACGGAGCTTTATCGCTTGATCTTAGCTACAGTCGAAAGCAGTATCGGAAGGAAACAATGGAATTTTTTGCTCAAGGACTTGAGCAAAGTCTCCGAGAGCTCATAGCGCACTGTGTAGGGAAAGAACATACCGAACTGACACCAAGCGACGTACAATTTAAAGGTTTGACCATTACAGCATTGGAGCAAATCGCTCAGCGTTCCGGTCATCTCGGGGAAATCGAAAATATTTACTCGCTTACGCCGATGCAAAAGGGTATGTGGTTCCACAGCGCGCTTGATCAGCAAACAGCCGCTTACTTCGAGCAGACGCGATTTACGATGCGGGGAGCACTCAATGTCCAGCTTTTCGAGAAAAGCTGGATGGAGCTTGCGAAACGACATCTGGTGTTACGGGCGAATTTTGTGAAAGGTCCGACAGGGGAGCCGTTGCAAATTGTGTACCGTGATAAACCAGTTGGCTTCGAATATGAAGAGTTGCTTCATTTGAAAATGGATGAAAAACAGAAACAGGCCTATCTGGACAAAAAGGCTGAGGATGACAAACTTCGCGGCTTCGACATGGAACATGATGCACTTGTTCGCTTTACGATCCTCCGTACTGAAGAGCAAAGCTACCATGTATTGTGGAGTTTCCAGCATATTTTAATGGATGGTTGGTGTCTGTCTCAGCTGACACAGGAGCTGTTTGAGGTGTATTCTGCTTTGATCTCTGGTGAGCAACCGGTGGTAGATAAAGGAGCAGATTACGGTACTTATATCGAATGGTTGGAGAAGCAGGACGAAAAGGTAGCATCCGATTATTGGACGGCATTCTTGGCAGGTTATGAGGGGCAAACGGTACTCCCCGGGCAAAAGGAATCAGCGCCGCATAACAGATTTAAAGCCGATCACGTCACAGCTCTGCTGGGCAAGGATTTAAGTGAACGGATGGATCAGGTAGCGAAACAGCACCTGGTTACGGTAAATACACTTTTGCAGGCTACATGGGGTGTAATGTTGCAAAAATATAACGGAACCCACGATGCCGTATTTGGTAGCGTTGTAGCCGGAAGACCGGTGGAGATTCCAGGCGTTGAGTCCATGATCGGTCTGTTTATCAATACAGTTCCGGTTCGTGTCACGAGTGAAGCCGACACCGTATTTGCCAACCTGATGGTGAAGCTTCAGGAGCGAGCGCTGGAGTCCGGGAGTTATGATTACTATCCGCTGTATGAGATTCAAGCCCTCAGCTTGCAAAAGCAGAACCTGATCAACCATATCATCGCTTTCGAGAATTATCCTGTAGATGAACAGATGGAGCAAGCGGGCGACCAGAACCATGGGGAACTGACGATCGCAGACGTTCAGATGGAGGAGCAGACGAACTATAACTTCAACGTGACCGTATCACCAGGAGCCGAGATCGAAATCAGGTTCGATTTTAATGCTGAAGTGTTCGACAAAGATAGTATCGAGCGACTGAAGGGGCATCTCGTACATCTGCTGGAGCAGGTGACGGCTAATCCGAAAATTGCGGTGGGTGAGTTGGAACTTGTGACGGAGGCAGAAAAGACGGACCTACTCGAACGTTTTAACGATACCACCACAGCGTTTCCTCGCGATAAGACGCTCATTCAATTGTTCCAGGAACAAGCGGGGCGCATCCCAGATGCAACTGCTGTCACCTTGAATGGACACGAGATGACCTACCGCGCTCTGAATGAACGTGTCAACCGCCTTGCCCGTACCTTGTGTAGTCACGGGATAACCCGAGGGAGACTAGTCGCTATTATGGCTGAGCGTTCCATTGAAATGGTGGTGGGTATGCTGGCGGCACACAAAGCCGGGGCGGGTTACGTACCAATTGATCCAGAATATCCAGAGGAGCGTATCCGTTTTCTGATCGAGGATTCGGGAGCTCAGGTCATGCTGACCCAGAGCCACTTGCGTGAACGTCTGACGGATTCGGACTCCGTGATCTTATTGGATGATGAATTTTTCTATCACGAGGACAGCACTGATCTACATCCAGGCACAGAAGCGACAGATCTGGCATGCATCATCTATACGTCAGGCACGACGGGCAAGCCGAAAGGAAACCTTGTTTCACATCGTAACATCGTGCGTATCGTGCGAAATACGAATTATATCGACATCACGGAGCACGATCATGTCCTCCAGCTTTCGAGTTATTCGTTTGACGGAGCGATCTTCGATATTTTTGGTGCTTTAACCAACGGAGCAAGGTTAGTACTGGTTCCTCGTGAGACTGTGCTGGAGATTGGTCAGTTAGCGGATCTCATTCAGCGTGAGCACATCTCGGTGATGCTGATAACGACGGCGTTTTTCAACGTGCTTATAGATGTGAACATCGACTGCTTGCGAGATGTCCGGGCAATATTGTTCGGAGGAGAGCGAGTGTCGGTTGGCCATGTGCGTAAAGCGCTCGCCCATATCGGACCAGGAAAACTTAACCACCTGTATGGCCCATCGGAAAGCACAGTGTATACCACATACCTTCCGGTCGACTTCATTGATGACGCAGCCGTTACCGTTCCTATAGGAAGACCCATCAGTAATACAACGGTGTATATCGTCGACAGCCGGAACCAACTTCTACCGATCGGTGTGGCTGGCGAATTATGCGTTGGTGGAGAAGGCTTGGTACAGGGCTATAATAACCGGCCTGAGCTGACGGCAGAGAAATTCGTGGAACATCCTTTTGAACCGGGAGCACGCATGTACCGAACGGGGGATTTAGCGAAATGGTTGCCGGACGGTACGATTGAATACGTTGGACGGACGGATGACCAAGTGAAGATTCGTGGCTTCCGGATTGAACTCGGCGAGATTGAAGCTCAGCTTCAGAAAGTGGAGGGCATTCGGAAAACAACGGTATTTGCCAGAGAGAGTGCTTCCGGCGAAAAGCAACTTTGTGCGTATTATGAAGCAGACGTTGAGCTTCCAGCGGCTGAGGTGAAGAGTGTACTTTCCCAGGAGCTACCGGCCTATATGATTCCGTCGTACTTGATCCAGCTAGAGCAACTCCCGCTGACAACGAACGGCAAGGTTGACCGCAGGTCTCTCCCGGCGCCAGAGGAGAGCTTGCAGGTTGGAGAAGAGGGGACTCTACCACGGACCCCACTCGAAGCCAGTCTGGCTGATATTTGGAAAAGTGTACTCGGACTCGCGCACATTAGCGTTCATGATAATTTCTTCGACCTTGGCGGCCATTCACTTCGGGCGACAACACTCGTAAGTAAGGTGCACCAGGAGTTGAACGTTGAATTGCCTCTGCGGGACGTATTTCGCTATTCGACAATTGAAGAGATGGCCCTAGCCATATCCCGGATCGGAGAGCAGATGTTCTCGTCGATTCCGTTGGCAGACAGAAGAGCATATTATCCACTTTCATCAGCTCAGAAGCGGTTGTATATCCTGAATCAGCTGGAAGGAGCAGATCAGAGCTACAACATGCCTGGTGTGTTACTGGTGGAAGGAACAATCGATCGGAGTCTGCTGGAAAAGGCTTTCCGCGGACTGATTGCACGGCACGAAACGCTGCGAACCGGCTTCGAGATCGTGCAAGGCGAAGCAGTACAGCGCATTTATGAGAGTGCCCACTTTGCTGTGGAGTACTGCCATGCGAACGAGGAAGAAGCGCCAGACGTTGTACAGGCCTTCATCCAGCCTTTCGACTTGGCGAAGCCTCCACTGCTGCGAGCGAAACTCGTAGAGCTGGCGACCGAACGTTATTTACTGATGTTTGACATGCACCATATTATCTCTGACGGGGTTTCGATGGACGTATTCGTCGATGAACTCGTCCGTCTATACAGCGACGAGACATTAGAGCCTTTACGCATTCAATACAAGGACTATGCGGTATGGCAACAGTCAGACGAGCAAAAGGAGCAGTCGAAACGGGAAGAAAGCTATTGGTTGGAACGTTACCAAGGCGATTTGCCAGTGCTGGAGATGCCGACCGACTACCCGCGTCCTGCCGTGCAAAGTTTTGAAGGACAGACGTTAACATCTTTCGTCGATGAGAAGACGAACGAATGTTTGAAGCAACTGGCCGCTCAAAGAGGAACGACGCTATATATGGTGTTACTTGCGGCATATACCGTGCTATTGCATAAATACACAGGTCAAGACGATTTGATCGTCGGAACTTCAATTGCGGGCAGAACACATGTAGACACGCAGCCTTTAATCGGAATGTTCGTTAATACGCTGGCGCTTCGCAATTATCCGACTTCGGACAAGACCTTCCTTTCGTATTTGGAAGAAGTGAAAGAAACGACTTTAGGAGCTTACGAGCATCAAAGCTACCCGTTTGAAGAGCTTGTCGACAAAGTGCAAGTCACTCGTGATCTGAGCCGCAACCCGCTCTTTGATACGATGTTCTCCCTGCAAAACTTGGAGGAAAAAAAGGTAGAACTGAAAGGACTGAAGTTATCACCGTACTCTAGTGACTACGGCTCAGCCAAGTTCGACTTGAGTGTGGATGTTACAGAAGAAGACGGCGTGTTGGAGTGCAACTTTGAATTCTCAACGGCTCTTTACAAAGAAAGCACGATTCGAAGGTTGCAGGCTCATTTCGGACATTTGCTTGCGACGATCGTAAGCCGTCCGGATGCGAAGATTGCTGAGCTACACCTGTTGACTATAGCGGAAAAGGAAGAATTGATCAGCGCATTTAACCCGGCGCAACCCGAAGCAGAAACGGCTCCCGCAGCTGCGTTCCACCGTCTGTTCGAGGAGCAGGCACAGCGCGTGCCTGAATCGGAGGCCGTCGTTTACGAAAACGACCGCCTAACGTATGCGGAGCTGAACGAGCGGGCAAACCGTTTGGCGGCCACACTGCGTGCAAGTGGCATTGGCCGTGAATCCATCGTCGGCATTCTCGCCGAACGTTCGGTGGATTTGCTGGTAGCCGTGCTGGCTGTCTGGAAAGCAGGCGGCGCGTATGTACCGCTCGACCCGGATTACCCGGCAGATCGCGTTCGGTTCATGCTGGAAGACAGTGGAGCAAAGGTACTACTCACCCAGAAACCACTTCAAGAACGTGCCGAAGCTTGGCTCGTTGAAGAGGAACTGGCTTTGTCGGCAGTGCTGTACCTCGACGACGAAGCATCCTACAGCGAGGAGCAGGCCAATGCCCCGATGAGTTCTGATATGAATGATTTCCACGAAGCCCGTCCAGAGGATCTGGCCTACGTGATCTATACGTCGGGAACGACAGGACAGCCCAAAGGCGTCATGATTGAGCACCGCAGCCTGGTGAATACGGCGGCAGGATACCGACGGGAATACCGATTAGATCAGTTCCCGGTACGGCTGTTGCAGCTAGCCAGTTTCTCGTTTGACGTGTTTGTGGGCGATATTGCACGCACGCTATATAACGGAGGCACGATGGTCATTGTGCCGAAGGACGACCGGATTGATCCGTCGCGTCTGCACCACTGGATCGAGCAAGAGCGGGTGACCCTTTTTGAATCGACGCCAGCGTTAATTGTGCCATTTATGGAATATGTGCATGAAAATCAGCTGGATATGAGTCAGATGGAGTTGCTCATCACTAGTTCGGACAGCTGCAGCGTGGCCGATTATCGAACCTTGCAGGAACGTTTTGGCTCGCAATTCCGAATCATCAACGCTTACGGCGTGACTGAGGCGGCGATTGACTCCAGTTTCTACGACGAGCCACTGGAAATGCTGCCCGAGACAGGGCATGTGCCTATCGGAAAAGCGTGGTTGAATGCGAGGTTTTACATTGTGGATGCACACCTGAATCCGGTGCCTGTAGGGGTGCTGGGCGAACTGGTTATCGGCGGAGTTGGGGTCTCGCGCGGATATTTGAACCGTCCAGCATTAACAGAGGAGAAGTTCGTAGACAGTCCGTTTGCCGCAGGTGAGCGGTTGTATCGTACAGGAGACTTGGCGAGGTGGATGGAAGACGGCAACGTGGATTTCATCGGTCGAATGGACAACCAGGCTAAAATTCGGGGCTACCGGATTGAAACAGGTGAGGTCGAAGCGAAGCTGTTGCGTGTGGAAGGTGTCCGCGAAGCAGTCGTTCTGGTTCGAACTGATGGAGAAGGACAGAAGATGTTATGCGCGTATTACACAACGAATACGGGAACGGATCTGGCAATGAACGTTCTGCGAGGTGCACTGGCACAAGAGTTGCCGGGATACATGATTCCATCGTACTTCGTGGAAATGGACTGTCTGCCTCTGACGCCGAACGGAAAGATCGATCGGAAGGCGTTGCCAGCGCCGGAAGGGGAGGCAGGAAGCGGAACGGAGTATGTCGCACCACGCAATGAGCTAGAAAGAAAATTGGCCTCGATATGGCAGGAGGTGCTGGGGCTTACGAAGGAGATCGGCGTGTACGAGAACTTCTTCGACATCGGCGGTCACTCCCTACGGGCAACGACACTGGTCAGCAAGATTCATAAAGAGTTGAACGTGGATCTGCCACTGCGAGAGGTGTTTCGTCATTCTATGATCGAGAACATGGCGGTTGCCATTTCCCGGCTAGATGAGCAGAAATTCGTTGCTATTCCGCTGGCGGAGAGACGTGAGGTGTACCCACAATCTTTTGCTCAAAAACGTCTCTTTATTTTGAATCAACTAGAAGGTGCGGAGCTTAGTTACAACATGCCGGAAGCCATGGTGCTAGAGGGGGCTTTGGATCGTGCAAGGTTCGAAGACGCATTCCGTAAGCTCGTGGATAGACATGAAATGTTGCGCACCGGTTTCGAGATGGTGGATGGCGAAGCAGCGCAACGGATTTACCAAGACTTGAATTTGGCCGTGGAGTTCTATTCAGCAGATGAGCAAGAGGTCGAAGAGATCGTTCATCGTTTTGTCCGTCCGTTTGACTTGGCGAAACCTCCGTTACTGAGAGTAGGCCTTGTCCAGCTTGCTCCGGAACGCCATATTCTAATGTACGATATGCATCATATTATTTCCGACGGTGTATCGATGGAGATCTTTGTTGAAGAATTCGTCCGCTTATATGGGGGAGAACAACTGGAGCCTTTACGCATTCAGTACAAAGATTATTCCGTTTGGCTACATTCACAGGAGCAGAAGGAACGGCTTCAGCATCAGGAAACGTACTGGCTGGACATGTTCCAAGGAGAACTTCCGGTGCTGGAAATGCCAACCGATTATCCGCGTCCTGCTGTGCAGAGCTACGATGGTCACACACTGGAGTTTTTCTTAGAAGCTTCGAAAACCGATGCCCTGAAACAGTTGGCTTCAGAAACGGGCACGACACTGTTCATGGTGTTGCTTGCTGCTTATAACGTGCTTCTGCACAAATATTCAGGTCAGGAAGATGTAGTTGTTGGTACGCCAATTGCCGGAAGGAACCATGGAGATGTGCAACCGTTAATCGGGATTTTCTTGAATACACTGGCGATTCGCAGTTATCCGTCTTCGGAGAAGACATTCCTGTCATACCTGAACGAGATTAAAGAAACGACCCTTCATGCTTTCGAGCATCAAAACTATCCGTTCGAAGAATTGGTGGACAAGGTGCAAGTCACCCGTGATTTAAGTCGTAATCCCCTTTTTGACACGTTGTTTACGATGCAGAATACGGAGAACGAGGAATTCGAGTTGGAAGGGCTCCGCTTGACTTCTTATCCGAGCGCAATGGATACCGCCAAGTTTGATATTAGCTTGGATGTAGGTGAGGAGAACGGCGGCTTGGATTACAGCTTCGAATATGCGACGGCTCTTTATAAAAGGGAAACCATCGAACAGCTGGCCAAACATTATGAGCAGTTGCTTGTCACGATTGTAAGCCGTCCGGATGCGAAGATTGCTGAGCTGAGCTTTTTAACGGCTGAGGAAAAAGAAATGCTCAGCGCATTTAACCCGGTGCAGCTGGAAGTGGAAGTTGCTCCTGCGGTTGCGTTCCACCGTCTGTTTGAGGAACAGGCGCAACACGCGCCTGAATCGGAGGCTGTTGTGTACGAAAACGAACGGCTAACGTATACGGAACTGAATGAACGGGCGAACCGTTTGGCCGCTACACTGCGTGCAAGTAGCATCGGCCGGAAATCCATCGTCGGCATTCTTGCCGAACGTTCAGTGGATTTGCTGGTAGCTGTGCTGGCCGTCTGGAAAGCAGGCGGCGCGTATGTACCGCTCGATCCGGATTACCCGGCAGACCGCGTGAGGTTCATGCTCGAAGACAGTGGAGCGAAGGTGCTACTCACGCAAACGCCACTGCGAGAGCGTGCTGAAGCTTGGCTCACAGCAGAGGAACTGGCGTTGGCGGAAGTGTTGTATCTCGATGACGAAGCATCCTACAGCGAGGAGCGGGCCAATGCGCCGCTGAGTTCTGGCATGGATGATTTCCACGAAGCCCGTTCAGAGGATCTGGCCTACGTGATCTATACGTCGGGAACAACAGGACAGCCCAAAGGCGTCATGGTTGAGCACCGCAGTCTGGTGAATACGGCGGCAGGATACCGACGGGAATATCGATTAGATCAGTTCCCGGTGCGGCTATTGCAGCTTGCCAGCTTCTCGTTTGACGTATTTGTGGGTGATATTGCACGCACGCTGTATAACGGAGGCGCAATGATCATTGTGCCGAAGGACGACCGGATCGATCCATCGCGTCTGCACCACTGGATCGAGCAGGAGCAAGTGACCATTTTTGAATCGACGCCAGCGCTGATTGTGCCGTTTATGGAATATGTGCATGAAAATCAGCTGGATATGAGTCAGATGGAACTGCTCATTACAAGTTCAGACAGCTGCAGCGTAGGAGACTATCGAACCTTGCAGGAACGTTTTGGCTCGAAATTCCGAATCATCAACGCCTACGGTGTAACGGAAGCAGCGATCGACTCCAGTTTCTATGATGAGCCACTGGGAATGCTTCCCGAGGCAGGGCATGTGCCTATCGGCAAAGCGTGGTTAAATGCGAAGTTTTACATTGTGGATGCACATTTAAATCCCGTGCCTGTCGGGGTGCTGGGCGAGTTGGTTATTGGCGGAGTTGGGGTCTCACGCGGATACTTGAACCGTCCAGAGCTGACAGAAGAGAAGTTCGTAGACAGCCCGTTCTCAGCAGGTGAGCGTTTGTATCGCACGGGAGACCTGGCGAGATGGACAAAAGACGGCAACGTGGACTTTATCGGTCGGATGGACAACCAGGCAAAAATCCGGGGGTATCGGATCGAAACGGGCGAGATCGAGTCACAACTCTTGCGGGTGGAAAATGTACGCGAAGCCGTGGTGCTGGTTCGAAATGACGCAAACGGGCAGAAAGTGCTATGTGCATATTACACACCGGATACAGGAACGAATCTGGCAGTAAACGATCTGCGTGGAGCGCTGGCACAGGAGTTGCCAGGGTATATGATCCCATCGTACTTCGTGAAGATGGAGCATCTGCCTCTGACGCCAAACGGAAAAATTGACCGGAAGGCGTTGCCAGCCCCGGAAGGGGAGGCAGGAAGCGGAGCGGAGTATGTCGCACCGCGCAATGAACTGGAAATGAAATTGGCCTCGATTTGGCAAGAGGTGCTGGGGCTAACGAAGGAGATCGGCGTGTATGAGAACTTCTTTGACATTGGTGGTCACTCTCTACGGGCAACGTCATTGGCAGGCAAGGTATTTAAGAAATTAAATGTCAATCTGCCGCTGCGCGACGTATTCCGTCACTCGACCATTGCAGCGATGGCCGAGGTAGTCGCCCGGATGGAGCGACGGGAGCATGACGCCATTCCTCAAGCGGATGTGAGAGAATACTACCCTCTCTCCTCTGCGCAGAAGCGATTGTTCATTCAGCACACGCTGGACGGAGCAGACCAGCTTTATAACATGCCGGAACTGGTGCAGTTGGAAGGTGAGTTTGATTTAGAGCGTTTTGAAGATGCCATGCGTAAATTGATAACTCGCCATGAATCACTACGTACCGGTTTTGAAGTTGTGAAGGGTGAAGCGGTTCAGCGCATTTACCAGCAGGTTGATTTTGCTATCGAACACCATCAAGCAGATCCAGAGGATGTGACTCAAATGGAGCAGACCATTCGCGGCTTCGTTCGCCCGTTTGACCTTGGCAAGCCGCCACTTCTGCGCGCCGGAGTCATAGAACTGGAGCGGGACCTGCATATTCTCCTGTTCGATATGCATCATATTGTGTCCGACGGCGTATCGATGGCAATTGTGATGGATGAGTTCTCAAGTTTATATGCCGGTGAAGAACTGCCTCCACTACGGATTCAATACAAAGATTATGCTGTTTGGCAACACTCTAAGGATTACCAAGACCGGATCGGGCGGCAGGAAGCGTACTGGCTGAAAGCCTTTGAAGGCGAGCTCCCAAGGGCCGACTTACCGATGGACTATGAACGGTCTGCGATTCGCGATTACGAAGGCATGCATCTGGATTTCGACGTTGATGCTTCTCTCTCTGAGCGATTGCGTCAATTGGCAGCCCAGCAAGAAAGCACGCTGTACATGGTGCTACTAGCGGCGTATACCTTGTTGCTCTCCAAGTACAGCGGACAAGAGGATATCATCGTGGGTACCCCGGTGGCGGGAAGAACGAATGTCGATTTGGAGCCAGTTATCGGGATGTTTGTTAATACGTTGGCGCTCCGCAATCGTCCTTCAGGCGACAAAACGTTTTTGTCCTACCTTGAAGAAGTGAAGGAGACAGCTTTGGGTGCTTTTGAGAACCAGGATTATCCGTTCGAAGAGCTTGTGGAGCGTTTGAATGTGAAGCGGGAACCAGGGCGCTTCCCGTTATTCGATGCTGTTTTCGACTTGCAAAATATCGAAGAACACGACGTCGAACTGGAAGGGGTCAACCTGAAAAATGTTGAACTCGACCAGTTGGAAGAAGCCAAGTTTGATCTAACCCTGTTTATGTATGAAAACAACGGCTCGCTGAGCGGGGGATTCTTCTATGCCACGAAGCTGTTCAAAGAGACGATGATTCGTACCTTGTCCGAGGATTACCTGCGGGTGCTGTCTCAAATCGTGGAAAATCCACACCTTGAGCTAAACCGCATTGAATGCCATAAACCGGAGACAGACGGAAAGAATGCGGTGGATACAATCGAATTCGCGTTTTAACTCTACAGACGTACCTTTGATGTCTAGCGAAATCTGCACGCATACCAAGTAAGATGACGAACAACATGCAAGCCCATAGATGCACAGATCCGAAAACAAACATTTTGGATCTGCGCGGGGCATGCGGTCACTTCATTTTAGAGGAGGTATCCATGAAATCTTTATTTGAAAAGGAAGAACAGTACTGGAGCAGCAAGTTTGATGCCAGTGACAGCCTGAGCTTCCTTCCTTACAGTCAATCCTCCAAATGTTCTGCAAGTGGGGAAGTCCAGGCCAAGCCGGGCTTGCTTCACCGCATTCTGCCAAGCGAGCTCTCGGAGAGAATTATTGGCCTAGCGAGTGGTTCCAATTTGGCGATATACATGGTTGCTTTGGCAGGAGTAAAAGGCCTGCTGTTCAAATATACAGGGCAGGGTCAAGTACTGGTCGGTATGCCTTCTTATCATGCAGAAGCGGATGAGATGCCGACGTCCCATGAAATCCTGGTCATCAAAACGGCTGTAAGCCATCAGACGACGCTTAAAACGTTACTTGGAGGAATTAAAACCTCCATCGGCGAGGCGCTGGAGCATCAGCACCTGCCTTTTCGGAAAATGGTGGAGCCGCTCCATCTGGGTTACACGAAGGACGGCTTCCCGGTCATTAATACCGTGGTCACCTTCGCCCCGATTCATCCTGAACCGCTGAGCAACCGGATGGTGAACGATATGATTTTTCGCTTCGACCGCGAAGACAGCTCGATCAAGTTGGAGATAAGCTATGACGGGCAGCGGTATGAGCATGCGTTTGTGGAACAGGCAGCCGACCATCTGGTTCGACTACTATCCTTACTTTTATTTCAGCCGGATCTGGAGATTGGACAAGCCGATGTACTATCTCCAGATGAGAGGGAAACGCTCCTGAATCAATTTAATGCCACCGAAACCGGATTTGAACGCGGGCAAACCATTCACGGCTTGTTTGAAGAACGGGCAGTGGTTTACCCGGATAACGTAGCTGTTGTCATGAATGAAGCGCAGCTGACTTACCGCGAATTAAACGAACGATCCAACCGCCTTGCGCGGAAGCTGCGGGAAACAGGAGTCAAAGCCGACCAACTGGTCGCGATTCTAGCTGAACGCTCGATTGATATGGTTGTTGGCATCCTAGCGATTCTCAAAGCCGGCGGGGCTTACGTGCCTGTCGATCCCGATTATCCAGAGGAGCGCATCCGATTCATGATTGAAGATTCAGGCGCACCGTTATTACTGATTCAAAAGCATTTGCATGAAAAGACCGACTTCGCAGGGACTCGGCTTGAATTAGATCATTTTGTTTGGGAAGAGAATGGGCTCGGCTCCGAAGGTACACTGGACTCTTCAAACTTAGAACCGATATCTGGATCGGGGAACTTGGCCTATGTTATCTACACGTCAGGAACGACTGGTAAACCTAAAGGAACGCTAATTGAGCATAAAAATGTCGTGCGCCTTCTGTTTAACGACAAGAACTTGTTCGATTTTGGGCCAGCTGACACATGGACACTGTTCCACTCCTTCTGCTTTGATTTCTCTGTTTGGGAAATGTACGGAGCGTTGCTGAATGGAGGTAAGCTGGTCATCGTACCACCGCTGACGGCGAAAAGTCCCGCTGATTTTCTGACGCTGCTAAGCCGCGAACAAGTTACGATTTTGAATCAGACGCCAACGTATTTTTACCAGTTGCTCCGTAAGGTCTTGGTCGATCATGCATATCATCTACGGATTCGTAACGTCATCTTCGGAGGCGAAGCGCTCAGTCCGTTATTACTCAAGGGTTACAAGACGAAGTACCCGGAGACAAAGCTGATCAACATGTACGGCATTACGGAAACGACTGTTCATGTGACATATAAGGAAATTACGTGGACCGAAATAGAGGCGGCGAAGAGTAATATCGGCAAGCCTATCCCTACGCTTCGTGTGTATGTTCTGGATGAAAACCGCCAACCCGTTCCAATTGGTGTAGCGGGTGAAATGTTCGTTGCCGGGGAAGGCCTTGCGAGAGGATACCTGAACCGTCCGGATCTAACAGAGGAGAAGTTCGTCAATTCCCCGTTTGTAAAGGGGGAGAAACTGTACCGCACGGGCGATTTGGCGACTTGGTTGCCAGACGGCAATATCGAATATCTGGGCCGGATCGACCATCAGGTGAAAATTCGTGGGTACCGGATCGAGTTGGATGAGATCGAGAACCAGATGCTGAAGATTGAAGCTGTGCAGGAAGCCAAAGTGCTTGATCGCGACGACGCGAACGGTAATAAGCTTCTTGTTGCGTATTACGTCGCAGAAACCAGGTTTTCGGCGCATGAACTTAAGGAGGAACTCTCCAAGCAACTTCCGGGGTATATGATTCCTTCTCACTTCGTTCAGCTTCAGCAGATGCCGCTGACCTCGAACGGGAAAATTGACCGCAAAGCATTGCCCGCGCCAGGGGAAACCGCGGCCAGGGAAGCCGAATATGTCGCGCCGAGAACGTTGCTTGAGATGAAAATCACCCGTGTATGGCAAGATACGCTTGCCGTTCCGCAGGTTGGCGTAAAGGATAACTTTTTTGAACTTGGAGGCAATTCGTTAAGCCTGATGAGGCTCGTTCAAGCTGTTTACGATGAAACAGGAATTGAGATCCCGCTGAACCGCGAGTTCCATCATTTCACCGTTGAAGCCATGGCTTTTGGAGAGGGAGATATGGGGCTAGATCAAGGGGGAGACTCTTTCATTAAGTTGAATAAAACAGGTGATCTTAACGTGTTCTGCTTCCCTCCCGGTAGCGGCTTCGGCATAGGTTACCGGGAACTCGCAAGTAGGCTCGATGGACGATTCATACTCTACGGTATTGATTTTATCGACGATGCCACCGATTACGAGTCCATGCTGAACCGCTATGTGGATGAGATTGTTCGCATCCAGCCAGAAGGGCCCTACGTGTTACTCGGTTATTGCTTTGGAGGCAACCTGACGTTTGAGGTAGCTAAAGTGATGGAAAAAAGAGGGCATGTCGTAACGGACGTGCTTATGGTGGACTCGTGGATTAAGGAAACGCTGACGCCTGCTGAAACGTCAGAGAAAGAGCTTGAAGAAATGCTTGCCGATTTTGACGAAGAAGAGAAGGAATTAATGAGTAACTCACTCGTACGGGAGCGGGTTCATCGTAAGGTTAAAGCGACCTTGATGTACGAGGCACAGCTTATTAATTCTGGAACGATCTCGGCCCGGATTTATGAATTGATTGCGAAGGACAGCGAGGCGTTTCGTCTGGAGCACCAATTGCCATCCTGGAGGCGTGCGACAAGGCAAGCTTACACCGACTATCGTTTGGAAGGCGCGCATGAAGAACTATTAGAGCTTGTGCGTGTGGACGAAACGGCCGTCGTCATCCGGGATATTTTAGAGCAAGTTAAGCGGCAGATCGAGGCGGAGGCTGGAGTACTGCATGGAAGCTGAGCGGCAACCATTCGTTCGAGAACAAGTCACAGCGGAACCTTCCAAGCGTCACACCGCTTACGCCACATGGAAAGCGTTTCGCTGGCTGATGTCTTATGTAGGCCGTCACAAGGGCTGGATGATCGTCGGTATATTGTCCGCAATTGCTGCGGCCGTCATTGAGATATGGACGGGAAGTCTGATCGAGCAACTGACCACGCAGGCCGAGAAAGGGGCAGGGCCAATCGTGTTACAGATCGTGTATGCGGTCTTTGTGGTCATCCTGATCGGTGTACCTGCGAAGTTTTTCATGAGTTTCGGCGTGGAGCGAAGCAGTGCCTCTGCGGTTCAGGATGTCCGTAACGATGTCATGCGTCATATTGGCAAACTTCGGGTCTCCGATTTGGAAAAGCAACACTCTGGTGACATGCTGTCACGGATCAACAATGATCTGCAGCTCATCCAGCAGTTTATGATTCGGGATTTTGCCCAGTGGTTCTATCATCCGCTATTGTTCATTGGCTGTTTTGCATATTTGATCTACCTCCAATGGGAGCTGATGCTGTACAGTCTGCTGTTATTTCCGGTAGCCTTGCTGGTTTCTCAGTGGATTGGCAAGCAATTGGAGCGGTTGACGGAGGAAGCTCAGACCAATATGGGCCGAATGAACGTTAACCTCCAGGATACGCTCGGGGGGATGCCTGTTGTAAAAAGCTACCTGTTATCCGGAATGTTATCTCGATCCTACCAAGTGTTGCTGCAATTGACAGCTCAAAAAAAACTGGCGGTAAAAAAGCGGGAAGCCTGGGTCAACCCGTTGCTTTCTACACTGATGATCAGTCCGATCATTTTTGCAGTCAGTTACGGAAGTTATTTGATCTATCAAGGGCAGTTAGGCGCGGGAGAACTTGTAGCCTTCTTATACTTGCTGAATCTGTGTCTGGAACCGCTGGAACATATTCCCGAGCTTATCACGCGTACGTTCGAAATGGCCGGTGCCTTGAGAAGGGTTTCCGACATCGTTGAGCAACCAACCGAAACAGAAAATGGCCGTTTAATTCCGAAGGCCAACGCAGCTCCTATTGAATTTAAGAATGTAACCTTCGGATATGAAGATCACTCTCCGATCCTGCGGAATGTTAGCTTCTCGGTACCGGAGGGTAAGACGATTGCTCTTGTCGGGGCGAGCGGCGGAGGGAAGAGCACGGTGTTTAAGCTGATTTGCGGCTTTTATCCGCTACCGGAGAAAAGCGAAGGTGAAATTCGCGTGTTTGGCAGCCAGATTGATGGTGCCGATCCGGAGCAACTGCGGTCACATTTCTCCGTGGTCACTCAGGATTCGTATTTGTTTAGCGGGACGATTGCCGAAAATATTGGCTACGGGCAGGAGGGAGCATCGATGGACGCGATTATTGAAGCTGCCAAAGTTGCTCAGGCGCATTCCTTCATTATGCAGCTCTCTGATGGATACCAGACGTATGTCGGAGAGCGCGGAGGATTTTTGTCCGGCGGACAGCGTCAGCGTATCGCCATGGCTCGGGCCTTTTTAAAGGATGCTCCCGTGCTGTTGTTGGACGAGCCTACGTCGGCCCTTGATCCGGAGTCGGAAAGTGCGATTCAGAAAGCTCTGGGTGTATTGATGAAACAGAGAACAACGATGGTTATTGCTCACCGACTTTCTACGGTACAAAGTGTCGACGAGATTTGGGTCATGGAACAGGGAAATATTGTGGAGAAGGGCACTCATGAACAATTACTGGGGATGAATGGGCTGTATGCCCAGTCTTACTACCAGGAGTTTACCGAGTCCGCCGAACGCAGGGAGGTGGCGCACACATGAAAAAGGGCGGATGGATCTCGCAAGTTAAAGAACTTGGCTATTTGCTGACATTTATGAACCGCAAGCAAAAAACTCAGTACGCCACCGGCCTGGCTGTAACGGCTCTCACCCAGACATTGTTTCTGATCGCCTTCAGTTTGGTCGTACATAACTTGGTTGATTTCGCCGTATCTCGAGACACGTCTCTGATGGTGAATGCTTTTATCATTTTGGGCACGGCGCTGTTTCTGGAAAATATCATTTCGCCCTGGTTCATTTACTTGTACCAGCGGAGTGTCGAGCTGACTGTACTGAACATCCGCGAGCGTCTTTATAACAAACTATGCCGAGTACGTCCGAGATTCCTGGAGCAAACGCACCACGGGGACTTGTTGTCGCGGGTGAACAACGACGTAACGACAGTTGAGTTTACATTTTCACAGGTTTACTTCGTTCTGTTGCTACAAGTTGTTTTTTGCATCGGCTCTATTGTTTCCATGGTGTTGATCGATTGGCGGTTTGCTGGCGTATCTTTTGTCATTCTGCTATTGTCCTCCGCGGTCAGCCTGAAATTTGCACGAGATATTCGTGTCTTGTCCGAACAAGGATTGCAAACGCTTGGTAAAATGACTGAAAAATTCAAAGATTTCATGGGCGGCATTCAGATGGTGAAACTGTTTCGAATCCGTTCGATTTATAGCCAGTATGAGACGTTGAACGAACAGATGACCCAGACGCTTCGGCAAACTGCACAGAAGAACGGCATGCAGGCTGCGGTGAATCATTTTATTAGTTACGTCACGTTCTGTGGCATTATCGTCATCGGTAGTCTTCTCTATGCCTATGGACTTATGGGAATGGGGAGTGTTGCTGCCCTGGCGGTTTTGCAAGTGAATCTGACGCACGCTTTATTGAACCTGGGGATGGTTCTGTCCATGACTCAGAATTCGCTCGCGGGGGCTCACCGGATTCAAGAGGTACTTGCAGAGGAAGAGGAACCAGAGCGACTAGGATCTCCAGATAGTAAACATTTTTCGGATGCTGCGGTGGAGTTTCGCGATGTGGAATTTTCCTATCAGATGGATAAAAAGGTGATTGAAGGCATGTCCTTGAAGGTGTTTCCCGGCCAGGTCGCAGCAATTGTGGGAGCCAGCGGTAGCGGCAAAAGTACGCTGATCAAGCTATTGCTCGGCTTTTATCCGGTGGACAGTGGAGAAATCCTGCTCCAAGGCAAAGCGTTTGGCCATTACACACTGGAGGAAATCCGCAGGCAGATTGCTTATGTTCCGCAGGAGCCGTTCTTGTTTGCAGGCACGATTGAGGAAAATATCCGCTATGGCAAGCCGGAAGCCACGGATGAAGAAGTTGTCGAAGCTGCCAAGGCGGCATACGCTCATCATTTTATTCAGGAACTTCCTGAGCAGTATCAAACGTCGGTTGGAGAGAGAGGCGCATCGTTGTCAGGCGGACAAAGGCAACGCATTGCGATTGCGCGGGCGATTCTTAAGAATGCACCAATTCTCCTGCTGGACGAAGCAACCTCTGCACTGGATAACGAATCCCAGCATTGGGTACAGCAGGCTCTGAACGTACTGATGAAGGGGCGTACGACTATTCTGATCGCGCACCGTCTCAGCGCCGTGGAACATGCAGATTTGATTACGGTTATGAACCAAGGGACAGTCGTTGAGCGGGGCCGGCATCAGGATCTGCTCGCGCTCGGAGGTTATTACGCCCGGCTTTACAGTTAGCTGATTTACAAACAATCTCTAAAACGGGAGTGTGTCGATGTGAGAGAAAATACCAACAAGCAATACGGATTAACGCAAGCCCAGCGCCGAATATGGTTTATGGAAATTATGAATCCGGGTACGTCCATCACGATGCTTTCCGCAACTTACCAAATTACGGGTGAGATTGACACACCGCTTCTGGAGCAAGCGACGGGTGAAATCGTCAAAACCTATGATGCTTTCCGCATCCGTCTTAGTGGAGATTTACAACATCCAACACAGTGGTTTGAAGAACTGGAGAATGTGCAAGCCAGGATAAGCCACCTCGAATTAGATACAACTGAACAATTTTATACATGGGTAAACGGAGTAAGCGAAAAACCGGTAAGCGTGTTTGACGAACACCTTTACCAATTTACAATTATTCATTTTGCAAATGGTCAGGTATGGCTTAATTTGACGATAAATCATATCATTGCTGACGGTTTGTCCGTAAATGCTTTGTTGCATGCCGTGATGGAAAAATATCTGAAACTGCGCAAAGACAAAGGTAAGGTAAAAGGCAAAGTCAAAGAGAATGAGAATGAGAATGGCAGAGATAAAGATATCTCAGGTAATGATCAGGCTCCCTCCTATTTGGATTATATTTCTGCTGAGCAAGAGTATGAGCAATCACAACGCTATCAAAAAGGCAAGGAATATTGGCTGACAAAGTACAGTACGTTGCCTGAAACGACGGGCATTAAATCGGTGCCATCATTCTCCGTTGGCAGTGAGTCCAATAAACTCGCCATCACTTTGGACGGTTCCCGGTATGAACGCATTCTGGCCTTCAGTGAACGATATCAGGTCAGCTTATATACGTTATTTCTGTCCACCATGTACGCCCTGCTGTACAAGCTGACTGACAGCACCGATGTGCCGGTCGGCACGGTTTTCGCCAATCGTACCAGCAAAAAGGAAAAAGAAACCATTGGTATGTTCGTCAGCACTGTGGCCACACGGATTCATCTTGATCCAGACGCTCATCTGATGTCCCTGATCCAGACCGTTTCCAAGGAAAATACGGCGGATCTACGGTATCAGAAATATCCGTATAACCAATTGATCCAGGATTTGCGTGAGCAACATGGACGCAACGATCTGTCGGAGCTTTTCCGCACATCTCTGGAATATCTGCCTCTGAAAATTGAGGAGTACGAAGAAATCAAAGTACGCCTGGAGGCTCATTTTGCCAGACATGAGATGGACGATTTGTTGCTGCGCTTCGACCATATGCTGAATGAAGGACATGTCATTCTGCATGCTTCTTACCGTACTGGCCTGTTCAAGAAGGCCGAAATTGATCGGATTATGGAACAGTATGTAACGGTTCTGGATCAGTTCCTTCAGACACCCGAACTACGGGTATGTGAACTTTCTCTGCTCAGTGATGAGGAGAGACATCGCATATTGAACGTTTTCAACCCGCCAGTGGCAGAACTCAGCGAGGCACAAGCGTTTCATCGATATATTGAAAAGTTTGCAAGGGAAATACCGGATCATCCTGCAGTCATCTATATGGATCAACAGCTGACGTATGGCGAGTTGAACGAGCGGGCCGAACGTCTGGCTTCTCTCCTTCGTGAACAGGGTGTGGGAAAGGAGAGCATTACAGGGATCTGGGCGGAACGTTCGGTCGAACTGCTGGTAGGGGTACTCGCTGTATGGAAAGCGGGCGGAGCCTATGTGCCGCTAGATCCTGATTATCCGGCAGAGCGAATCGAGTATATGCTAAGCGACAGCGAGGCATCGGTGTTGCTTACGCAACGTCATTTGTTGGAGCGGGCCGGAGGTTGGCTGGCTGATGACAGGCTGAAGCTTCAAGCGGTTTATGCCATGGACGATGAGCAGCTTTATACCGGGGACGCGGTTGGCATGGGATTTGACTCTGTCGACAGTGCTCCGCAAGACTTGGCTTATGTGATTTACACCTCGGGTACAACGGGACATCCGAAAGGTGTCATGGTTGAGCATGGCAGTCTCGTAAATACGGCGGATGCATACCGCCTTGAGTACCGATTGGATCAGTTCCCGGTACGGCTGCTGCAACTGGCGAGTTTCTCGTTTGACGTATTCGTCGGAGATATCGCACGCACGCTGTACAACGGGGGTACTATGGTGATTGTGCCGAAGGATGACCGGATTGATCCAAACCGATTATACGGCTGGATTCGGGATCAAAACATTACGGTATTTGAATCAACGCCTGCGCTCATTCTGCCGTTCATGCAACATATCTATGAAGAAAAGCTGGACGTTAGCTCCATGCAGTTGCTGATTACCAGCTCGGATGCTTGCAGTGTTAACGACTATCAATTGTTACAGGAAAGATTCGGCGGGCAATTCCGCATTATTAACAGCTATGGAGTGACGGAAGCGGCGATTGACAGCAGCTTTTACGATGAGCCGTTGGACAAACTGCCGACGTCGGGCCATGTGCCAATCGGCAAAGCTTGGCTGAACGCCAGATTCTATATTGTTGATGCTGCATTAAAGCCAGTGCCTATAGGGGTTCCGGGGGAACTTGTTATTGGTGGTGCTGGGGTAGCCCGCGGATACTGGAAACGTTCCGACTTAACCGCTGAGAAGTTTGTAGAGAGCCCGTTTGTACCGGGCGAACGTCTGTACCGGACAGGGGACTTGGCTCGTTGGCTTGAAGACGGAAACGTGGACTTCATCGGCCGGATCGATTACCAGGTGAAAATTCGCGGGTTCCGAATCGAACTCGGGGAGATTGAAACGGCTTTGCTACGTTATCCTGGCATTAAGCAGGCTGTAGTGATCGACCGTATGGATGAACAGGGGCAGAAGTATTTGTGTGGTTACGTTGCTAGCGATGTATCTTTGCAGATAAGCGATCTGCTGTCTCAATTGAAGGAAGAGCTACCTGTCCATATGATCCCGGCTCGATTCGTATCACTCGATAAGCTTCCCCTTACGCCGAACGGTAAAATTGATCGTAAAGGGTTGCCTGAACCGAGCGGAGAGGTAGAGGCAGGACATGAGTATATAGCACCTCGCACAGGGCTTGAAACAAGGATTGCGCTCATTTGGCAACAGGTGCTGGGTATTGCGCGAGTTGGCGTTCAAGATGATTTCTTCGACCTGGGAGGGCATTCCTTGCGGGCCTCCTCACTGGTTTCCAAGATTCGGAAGGAACTGCAAGTCGAGGTTCCGTTGCGGGATGTTTTTCGCTACACCACGATTGAACAGTTGGCCCAGAGAATCGGTGGCTTAAAGCAGCAGGAGACATACGAGATTACAAAGACAGCCCAGGCAGAGTACTATCCGGTTTCATCTGAACAAAAGCGTTTGTACATCCTGCGCCAGCTTGATGGAGCCGAGCGTAGCTACAATATGTCAGCGGCGCTTCTACTCGAAGGTGCATTGGATCATACGCGCGTCGAGCAAGTATTCCGGGCACTGATTCAGCGCCATGAGACGCTGCGCACCGGGATCGAGCAGGTTCAGGGCGAGCTTGTGCAGCGCATCTATGATGAGGTGCAGTTTGCCGTGGATTATTTCCAGGTGAACGAGCAGGAATTAGATCAAATGGTGGAGGCTTATTATCGCCCGTTTGATCTGACCAAGCCGCCACTTCTACGTATCGGCCTGATCCAAGTCGCCAAGAATCGCCACATTATGTTGTTCGATATGCATCATATCGTCTCCGATGGCATTTCGACTGCGTTGCTTTTCGACGAGTTCAGTCGTCTGTATCGGAGTGAAGCATTGGCTCCACTACACATTCAATACAAAGACTATGCTGTGTGGCAACATTCCGAAGCCTATGGGCTGATGCTTGAGCCGCAGAAGGAGTACTGGCTGGAACAGTTGTCGGGTGAATTGCCTGTTTTGGAGCTACCGACGGATTACCCGCGTCCTGCGGTGCAGAGCTTTGACGGCCGGACTGTAAAGTTTAATATCGGGAAAGAACGAACGGAGAAGTTGAAAGAACTTGCGGCACGGACGGGAACGACCCTGTATATGGTGCTACTGTCGGCGTACTCCATCCTTATGCATAAATATTCGGGCCAGGAAGATCTGATCGTAGGAACGCCGATTGCCGGAAGAACGCAAGAAGAAGTGCAACCTATCGTGGGAATGTTCATCAACACACTGGCCATTCGTAGCCGTCCAGAGCGTTCCAAGCTTTACCTTTCCTACCTTGATGAAGTTAAGGACATCACACTTGGGGCTTTTGAAAATCAAAATTATTTGTTCGAAGACTTGGTGGAGAGTCTGCACATTGCGCGCGCGACTGGCCGGAATCCGCTCTTTGATACGTTCTTCTCCCTGCAAAATACGGAGAACGAGCGAATTGTCATCGAGGGGCTTGAACAATCTTTTTATCCGCTGGAAAACCGAACATCCAAGTTCGATTTGCTACTAGATATTTCGGAGCTGGATGGTCAGCTTGAATGTCGGTTGGAGTACGCTACGGCTCTGTACAAACAGGAAACTGCGGAGCGGTTCGCCAGACATTATGACAAGTTGCTCGAAACCATCGTAGCAGCACCGGACAGGGACATTGCATCACTGGAAATGCTTACGGGTGAGGAAATCCACGAGCTGATGCACGGGTTTAACGATTCGGAGGCGGACTACCCACGTCAGAAAACCATTCACGGACTGTTCGAAGAACAAGCAGAGCTCTACCCGAATAACGTGGCGGCTGTTATGAATGAGAAGCAATTGACCTACCGCGAGTTAAATGAACAATCGAATCGCCTCGCACGAAAACTGAGGGAGACCGGAGTCGAAGCGGATCAGTTGGTGGCCATTTTGGCCGAACGTTCGCTTGATATGGTCGTCGGCATTCTGGCGATTCTCAAAGCGGGCGGAGCTTACGTGCCTGTCGATCCCGACTATCCGGAAGAGCGTATTCGTTTCATGATCGAGGATTCCGGTGCACCATTATTGCTGATTCAAAAGAAATTGCATGAGAAGACGGACTTCGCTGGAACTCGGCTTGAATTGGATGATTTTGTTTGGGGAGATGGCAAAGCGGACTTGGGAAGTGCGCTGGATGTCTCGAACTTGGAACCGATCTCTGGCCCGGGCAATCTGGCCTATGTCATCTACACATCGGGAACGACGGGCAAACCGAAAGGAACGTTGATCGAGCATAAAAACGTTGTGCGCCTCCTGTTTAATGACAAAAACCTGTTCGACTTTGGACCGTCTGATACGTGGACGTTGTTCCATTCGTTCTGCTTTGACTTCTCTGTCTGGGAAATGTACGGAGCACTACTGTACGGAGGTAAGTTGGTCATTGTACCACCGCTCACAGCGAAAAATCCAGCCGATTTCCTGGCACTGTTAGGCCGCGAACAAGTCACCATTCTGAACCAGACGCCAACGTACTTTTATCAACTGTTGCGGGAGGTATTGACGGATCATGCATATGATCTGCGGATTCGCAATGTCATTTTTGGGGGAGAAGCGCTTAGTCCATTGCTGCTCAAGGGCTACAAGACGAAATACCCTGATACGAAGCTGATCAACATGTATGGTATTACGGAGACAACGGTTCATGTGACGTATAAGGAAATTACGTGGGTCGAGATAGAGGCAGCCAAAAGTAATATCGGTAAACCGATCCCTACGCTGAGCGTATACGTTCTGGATGAAAACCGCCGTCCTGTGCCGATTGGCGTCTCCGGCGAAATGTATGTGGCTGGGGAAGGGTTAGCCAGAGGATATCTGAACCGTCCGGATCTGACAGCGGAGAAGTTCGTCGATTCCCCTTTTGCGGAGGGGGAGAAACTGTATCGCTCGGGTGATTTGGCGACCTGGCTACCGGATGGCAACATCGAATATCTAGGCCGGATCGACCATCAGGTGAAAATCCGCGGTTACCGGATTGAGCTGGACGAAATCGAGACTCAGCTTCTAAATGTAGAGGGCGTGGAAGAGGCAGTGGTGCTCGCTCGTGAGGACAGCGGAGGTGAGAAGGCGCTTGTCGCTTACTTTGTGGCGGATCGAACGCTGACAGTCAGTGCCATGAGAACTGCATTGGCGGAGGAAATGCCGGGATATATGATCCCGTCATACTTCGTGCAGCTGGAGCGTATGCCGCTGACGTCCAACGGTAAAGTCGATCGCAAATCATTGCCTGAGCCACAAGGTGGCATGGAAACAGGCGTTGAATACGTAGCACCGCGTAACCAGTTGGAGGCTCAACTCGTGAAAATTTGGGAGGAAGTGCTGGGCTATTCTGGCATTGGAGTCCTGAACAATTTCTTCGAGCTCGGAGGCCACTCCTTGCGGGCAATAAACCTTGTCAGCAAAATCAGGAAGGAGATGAACGTCGAACTCCCGTTACGTGATGTATTCCGCTATATGACGGTAGGGGCGATGGCCGAGGCTATTGCCAGCTTAGAAGTAACGAAACATACTTCCATTCCCAAAGCGGAGGACAAAGCATACTATCCGGTTTCTTCTGCGCAAAAAAGGTTGTATGTCCTAAACCAACTGGATAGCTTGGAGCTGAATTACAACCTCCCAAGCGCCTTGCGATTAGAAGGTGTTCTGGATGAAGCCAGAGTGGAAAGAGCACTGGATACGTTGATGGCCCGTCATGATATGTTACGCACCGGTTTTGAAATTGTAAATGGAGAGCCGGTTCAACGTATCCATCCACATGTCGCTTTCAAGATCGAGAAGCTTCAAGCCAGTGAAGATCAGATTGCGTCCATTCTTGAAGGCTTCATTCAGCCTTTTGACTTGAGCGCGCCGCCTTTGCTACGTGCCCTGCTGATCGAACTGGGAGAAGAGCAGTTCCTGCTCGCACTGGATATTCATCATATTGGTTCCGACGGCCTTTCTATGGACGTACTACTGCGTGAATTCGTGCGGCTTTACAATGGGGAAGAGTTACCGGAGATGCATATTCAATACAAGGATTATTCCGTTTGGCAACAATCCGAGGAGCAGCGACAGCGCGTTGAGCAACAGGAGGAATACTGGCGTGGGGTATTTAGCTCCGAGCTTCCGGTTCTTGAGCTACCATCTGACTTCTCGCGTCCAGCTGTTCAGCAGTTTGACGGTCAAACGCTCACGTTTACACTGGATGAAGCCAAAAGTGAAGCCCTTAAACGTCTTGCAGGTGATACGGGCTCAACGCTGTACATGCTTTTGCTGGCCGCATACTCCGTATTGCTTCATAAATATGCGGGACAGGAGGATATCGTAGTCGGCACGCCGATTGCCGCCCGTTCACACGCCGACCTGCAACCGATTATCGGCATGTTTGTCAACACGTTGGCTCTTCGTTTGGGTCCAGCGGCAGAGCGGACGTTCATGGAATACTTGCAGGAAGTGAAGGAAACAACACTTGGAGCCTATGAGCATCAGGACTATCCGTTTGAGGAACTGGTGGAAGTACTTCAGGTGAACCGGGATTTGAGCCGGAATCCGCTGTTTGATACGATGTTTTCTTTACAAAAGCACGAGAGCTTGGATTTAAAGATGGAAGGTTTGCAATGGGCGCTATTCGACATCGAGGAGAAGACAGCAAAGTTTGATCTTAGCTTGGATATCGTGGAAGCGGGGAGAGAACTGGTTTGCAAGATTGAGTATGCTACCTCGCTATTCAGACCTGAAACGATCGTACGGCTGGCAGGGCATTACGAGCATCTTCTGGAGTCGATTCTGGCTCAGCCTGGAGCACGGATTGCGGATCTGGATTTCCTGACGGATGACGAAAAGCATGATTTGCTGGTTGGGTTTGACGTGTCGTCTCTGGCTCTCGCGAAACAATCCTCCGAAGAGGAAGAGGGCACAGATCCGGAAGCACATGAAGCTTGGCGGGAGAGAACATTCCACGAGCGATTTGAGCAACAGGCGGAGCGTACGCCAGAAGCGCTGGCCGTTGTCTACGAAGATAGCAAGCTGACATATGCGGAGCTGAACGCCAAAGCGAACCGTGTGGCATATATACTGCGGACGCACGGAGTGAAGCCTGAGCAGGTGGTTGGCATTTTGGCTGGTCGTTCCACGGAGCTATTGATTGGGGTGCTTGCCGTATGGAAGGCAGGCGGCGCTTATGTACCGCTTGACCCGGATTACCCTGCTGAACGAATTGAGTATATGCTCGCGGACAGTGGTGCATCTGTCCTGCTCACGCAGACTTGCCTGCTGGAGCAAACAGAAGTCTGGCGTACTGATACAAATCTGATGCTGCAAACGGTGCTTGCGCTTGATGACGAGACAACGTACGGACTTGCAGGGGAAAATGGGGCTGTAGGTACACAAGCTTGGGGTGAAACATGCGCTGAAGAGAGAGCTACGTTGCAGGCGGAAGTGGAATTGGCTGCTGCCCAAACCTCTGCCACAGCAGAAGCTGAGAAGCGCACACAAGTAGCAGATCCGGCATCCAATCCTGCAAATGTGAACAAGGCGGGTGATTTGGCTTACGTCATTTACACCTCAGGTACAACAGGCCAACCGAAGGGCGTGGCAGTGGAACACCGTAGCTTGGTGAACACGGCATCTGGCTACCGGAGGGAATACCGTCTAGATCAGTTTCCGATCCGGTTATTACAGCTCGCGAGCTTTTCGTTCGACGTGTTCGTCGGCGATATTGCGCGCACGCTGTATAATGGCGGCACCATGGTCATCGTACCGAAGGATGACCGAATTGATCCAAGCCGGCTGTACGGCTGGATTCGTGACTATGCCATAACGGTGTTTGAATCGACTCCGGCGTTAATCATACCGTTTATGGAACATGTGTATGCCGAAGGTCTCGATATCAGTTCGATGCAGTTACTGATCACAAGTTCCGATGCGTGTAGCGTAGCAGATTACCGTACTTTGCAGGAGCGCTTCGGATCCCAGTTCCGTATTATTAACAGCTACGGCGTAACGGAAGCCGCGATTGACTCCAGCTTCTATGATGAGCCGATGGAGAAACTGCCAAAGACGGGGAGTGTGCCGATCGGGATGGCTTGGCTGAATGCCAAGTTCTATATCGTGGATGCGAACCTGAAGCCGGTGCCAATCGGCGTACTCGGGGAGCTTGTTATTGGCGGTGTGGGTGTAGCCCGCGGTTATTTGAACCGTCCGGATTTGACGGCGGAAAAATTCGTAGATAGCCCGTTCTCTGCTGGAGAGCGGTTGTACCGGACGGGTGACCTGGCCCGCTGGATGCCGGATGGAAACGTAGATTTCATCGGTCGGATCGACAACCAGGTGAAAATTCGCGGCTATCGGATCGAGCTTGGTGAGATTGAAGCAACCATGAACAATGTGGCTGGTGTGCGTCAAGCACTTGTCATGGATCGGATGGATGAGCGGGGACAGAAATATTTGTGTGCGTATGTCGTAGCGGATTCAAGCTTCGATCTGGAAGGGCTGGTGGCTCATCTGGACACAACCCTGCCTTCCCATATGGTGCCTGCGCGCATGATGCGTCTGGATCAGATGCCGCTTACGCCGAACGGAAAGGTAGACCGAAAAGCGTTACCTGTGCCGGAAGGGAGTATTCGCGCCGAGGTTGCATACACGGCACCACGTACTAATGCCGAGCAAGCACTTGCGTTAGTATGGCAGTCTGTACTTGGTGTGGATCAGGTCGGCACAAAGGACAATTTCTTTGCGCTCGGCGGTGATTCGATCAAGGCCTTGCAGGTATCGTCCCGTCTTTTGCAAACGGGCTACAAGTTGGTCATGAAAGATTTGTTCCATTACCCGACAATTTCTGCCCTTAGCTTAAGGCTGCAAACGGTGGAAAAAACGGCTAGCCAAGCCGAAGTAACGGGTGAGGTGATCTTAACTCCGATTCAGCACTGGTTCTTTGGACAAAATCCGGCTGACGTGCATCATAGCAACCAGGCGTTCATGCAATTTTCCAAGCAAGGTTTTGACGAAGAAGCATTACGCCATGCGATGCATCAGCTAGTTGTGCATCACGACGCTCTCCGCACGGTTTACCGTCAAAGCGAGAACGGTTGTACAGCTTGGAACCGAAGCGCCCTGGAGAATGAAGCGCTGTTCGATCTGGAAGTTATCGATCTCAAGGGAGTCCGCGACGTTAAAGAAACGGTAGAGGCTAAGGCGAATGACATTCAAGCGAGCATCGATCTGGAAAACGGCCCCTTGGTGAAGCTCGGTTTGTTCCGCTGTGACGACGGCGATCATCTGCTCATTGCGATTCATCATCTGGTTGTAGACGGTGTATCCTGGCGGATTCTGCTTGAGGATTTGGCTACTGGCTATGAGCAGGCTATGCAAGGACAGCCAATTCGTCTACCGCTCAAAACGGATTCATTCCAAACGTGGGCAAAACAACTTGCTGATTATGCCAACAGCTCGGCAATAGATAGCGAAAGAGCGTACTGGCAACAAGTCGAGCAATTGACCTATGAATCGCTTCCGAAAGATTTTGAACAAGGCAGATCCAGGCTGAAGGACAGCGGGATTGTGACTGTTCGCTGGTCAGCAGAGGAAACGGAACAGTTGCTGAAGCAGGCACACCGTGCATACCATACGGAAATGAACGATCTGCTGCTGACTGCGCTTGGCCTTGCGGTACAAGCTTGGAGCGGTCAGGAACGTGTGCTGGTGAATCTCGAAGGCCACGGCCGGGAAGAACTTTTGCCAGATGTGGACATTACACGTACAGTAGGCTGGTTTACAAGTCAATTCCCTGTTGTACTGGAGCTGAGTCATGTTCAGGCTCTCGGTCATCAGGTAAAGCAGGTGAAAGAAAGCTTGCGCCGTATTCCGAACAAAGGAATCGGTTATGGCATCCTGCGTTATTTGTCGGCACCGCGTGACGGTGAGGCCTTTACTTTGGAACCAGAGATCAGCTTTAACTATTTGGGTCAGTTCGACCAGGATGTCGAAAGCAACGGGGTGCAGCCGTCTCCATTCAGTGCGGGCGCGGATTCAAGCCCGAATGCAGTGATGGATTTTGTCCTCGATATCAATGGTATGGTGTCAGAAGGCATGCTGGAATTCACGATTCGTTACGGGGAGACCCAGTATAAACGGGAAACGATAGAGAAATTAGGCACCTTGCTTCAAACGAGTTTACGCGAAGTCATTCTTCATTGTGTTTTGAAAGAGCGACCAGAGCTTACACCTAGTGATGTACTGCTTCAAGATGTGACAGTGGAGGAATTAAATCAGTTAGCTGAACAGACGGCGGCGATGGGCGAAATGGAGAATGTGTATATCCTGACTCCACTGCAAAAAGGGATGTTGTTCCACAGCCTGCTGGATGCTGATTCGGAAGCGTACTTCGAACAGGTGACCTTCGATCTGTACGGAAGCTTGAATGTCGAAGCCTTTGCTAAAGGATTGGATACGTTGGTGCAACGGAATGAGGCATTGCGGACCAACTTTATTACGGGCTGGAGAGACGAGCCGATTCAAGTGGTATTCCGTGAGCGAAAGTGTGAAGTGTACTTTGAAGATATTCGCTCGGTAAGCGGTGAAGACATGGAGAAGACCATAGCCGATTTCGTTAGCGCGGATAAAGCGAACAAGTTCGATTTGGCTCAAGGCTCTTTGATGAGAGTGACCGTATTGCGTACAGGCGACGAGTCCTACCATGTGATCTGGAGTCACCACCATATTTTGATGGACGGCTGGTGCATGTCCTTTATGATCAAGGAAGTGTTCGAAACCTACTTCGCGTTGCAAGAGAATCGGAAGCTGGAGCTTCCACCGGTTACTTCGTACTCCAAATATATCGAATGGCTGGAAACGCAAGATGTTGCGAAAGCTTCACACTACTGGTCCGAGTATTTGAAGGGTTACGACGAGCAGACCAGACTGCCTCAGGAAAAAATGAAGCTGAATCAGCATGCTTTTGAGATGGCTGAAATGGATGTGGAACTCAGCAAGGAATTGACCGGGAAAATCGAACGGGTGGCACGCCAGCAGCAGGTGACGCTTAATACCTTCATGCAAACCGTATGGGGACTGGTTCTGCAAATATACAACAACAGTGAGGATATCGTATTCGGCTCGGTCGTATCCGGGCGTCCGGCTGAAATTCCAGGCATCGAAAGTATGATTGGTTTATTTATTAATACCATTCCGGTTCGTATTCAAAGCAAAGCATCGGAAACGATAGCTAATATTTTGAGAAATACTCAGGATCAGGCACTGACATCGGGAACTTATGAGACATATCCGTTGTTCGAAATTCAGTCGCTGAGTAAGCAAAAGCGCGACTTGATCAACCATATCATGGTCTTTGAAAATTATCCGATGGAGGAACAGATTGAGCAGGTTGTTGGCGGGGACAAAGAAGCGCTGAAAATCGCTAACATCCAGTCACCGGAGCAAACCAATTACGACCTGGACATTACTGTCATTCCGGAAGAGCATATTTGGCTACGGTTTACGTACAATGCACTGACCTTCAGAGAAGAAGATATCAGGTCAATCCACGGTCATTTTGCCCGGGCACTGGAGCAGGTCGCAGCTAATCCGAACATCCGTGTGAATCAGTTGGAACTGCTGACAGCGGCAGAAAAAGAACAAATTCTCGGTGGCTTTAATCCTGCACAACCAGAAGCAGAAACGGCTCCTGTGCTTGCGTTCCACCGTCTGTTTGAGGAACAGACGCAGCGCGTGCCTGAATCGGAGGCGGTCGTTTACGAAAACGACCGCCTAACGTATACGGAACTGAACGAGCGGGCGAACCGTTTGGCCGCTACACTGCGCGCAAGTAGCATCGGTCGTGAATCCATCGTCGGCATTCTTGCCGAACGTTCGGTGGATTTGCTGGTAGCCGTGCTCGCTGTCTGGAAAGCAGGCGGCGCGTATGTACCGCTCGATCCGGATTACCCGGCAGACCGTGTGCGGTTCATGCTCGAAGACAGTGGAGCAAAGGTACTACTCACCCAGAAACCACTTCAAGAACGTGCCGAAGCTTGGCTCGTTGAAGAGGAACTGGCTTTGTCTGCAGTGCTGTACCTCGACGACGAAGTATCCTACAGCGATGAGCAGGCCAATGCCCCGATGAGTTCTGATATGAATGATTTCCACGAAGCTCGACCAGAGGATCTGGCCTACGTAATCTATACGTCGGGAACGACAGGACAGCCTAAAGGCGTTATGATCGAGCACCGCAGTTTGGTGAATACGGCGGCAGGGTACCGGAGGGAATATCGATTAGATCAGTTCCCGGTGCGGTTATTGCAGCTTGCCAGCTTCTCGTTTGACGTGTTCGTGGGCGATATTGCGCGCACGCTGTATAACGGAGGCACGATGGTCATTGTGCCGAAGGATGACCGGATCGATCCGTCTCGTTTGCACCACTGGATTGAGCAAGAGCAGGTCACTATTTTTGAATCGACGCCAGCGCTGATTGTGCCATTTATGGAATATGTGCATGAGCTGGGGCTGAATATGAGCGGGATGGAGCTGCTTATCACAAGTTCGGACAGCTGCAGCGTAGCAGATTATCGAACCTTGCAGGAACGCTTTGGCTCGCAATTCAGAATTATCAATGCTTATGGTGTAACGGAAGCGGCGATTGACTCCAGTTTCTACGACGAGTCACTGGAAATGCTTCCCGAGACGGGGCATGTGCCTATCGGAAAAGCATGGCTAAATGCGAAGTTTTACATTGTGGATGCACACCTGAATCCGGTGCCTGTCGGGGTGCTGGGCGAACTGGTTATTGGCGGGATTGGGGTCGCGCGCGGATACTTGAACCGTCCAGAGTTGACGGAAGAGAAGTTCGTAGACAGCCCGTTCTCAGCAGGTGAGCGTTTGTATCGCACGGGAGACTTGGCAAGGTGGACGAAAGACTGCAATGTGGATTTCATTGGTCGGATGGACAACCAGGCAAAAATCCGGGGTTACCGGATTGAAACAGGCGAAGTCGAAGCAAAGTTGCTGCGTGCAACGGGTGTGAAGGAAACCGTCGTTGTAGTAAGGGAAGATCAAGAAGGTCAGAAAGCGTTGTGCGCCTATTATACTGCGGAAGAAGGCTTAACCGTAGCAGACCTGAAACGAGCCATCTCAAGCGAGTTGCCGGGGTACATGATCCCGTCATACTTCGTAGAAATGGAGCATCTGCCTCTGACGCCGAATGGAAAAATCGACAGGAAGGCACTGCCGGCACCAGAGACGGGAGCAGATGGAGGTCGTGAATATGTGGCTCCGCGCACCGAACTGGAGGCCAAGCTGGCTGTTATCTGGCAAGATGTGCTTGTGCGGGAGAAAGCAGTGGGCGTAACCGACAATTTCTTCGATCTGGGCGGACACTCTCTGCGGGCGACAACGCTGGTCAGCAAAATGCATAAAGAGCTAGGCGTACAATTCCCGCTTCGCGACGTATTCCGCTACTCCACGGTTGAGGAAATGGCCACGGCTATGGAGAAGCTGGAGAACGGCTCGTTCACAGCTATTCCGGTTGCGGAACCGAGCGCGTATTATCCGCTCTCTTCCGCTCAGAAACGTCTTTATATTTTGAACCAGCTGGAAGGAGCCGAGCTGAGCTACAACATACCGGGAGCTATGTTGCTCGAAGGTGAGCTTGACCGACAGCGGTTTGCGGAAACATTCCGTGAACTCGTAGCTCGTCATGAAACGCTGCGTACTGGCTTTGAGATGATAAAAGGCGAAGCCATTCAGCAGATTTATGATGAAGTCGTCTTCGATGTGGAATATGTGCATATCAGCGGAGATCAAGCGGAAGAGACGGTGCGCCAATTCGTTCGTCCGTTTGATCTTGCGAAGCCGCCACTGCTGCGTGTAGGTCTTGCCGAACTGGCGCCGGACCGGCATATTCTGATGTTTGATACGCATCATATCGTATCTGACGGTGTCTCAATAGACGTACTAATCGAAGAATTCGTACATTTGTACAGCGGTAAGTCGCTTGATCCGCTCCGCATTCAGTACAAAGATTACGCGGTATGGCAACAATCAAACGAGCAGAAGGCGCAGCTTGCTAAGCAAGAAGCCTACTGGCTGGACATGTTCCGCGGAGAACTGCCGGTTTTGGAATTGCCGACTGACTATCCGCGCCCGACAATGCAGCGTTACGAGGGACGTACACTTCAATTGTTTATGAATAGCGAGCAAAGCGAGGGTCTGAAACGACTTGCATCCGAGAACGGTGCAACACTTTACATGGTTCTACTTGCTGGATATACGATATTGTTGCAGAAATACACAGGACAAGAAGACGTGGTCGTCGGTACACCGATTGCGGGAAGAAATCATAGTGACGTTCAGCCATTGATCGGTATGTTCGTTAATACTTTGGCTATTCGCAGTTATCCGGCTGCCGATAAGACGTTCCTAGACTATTTGAAGGAAATCAAGGAGACCACCCTGGGTGCTTTTGAACATCAGAATTATCCGTTTGAAGAACTGGTAAATAAGGTGAGTGTGGCTCGGGACCTAAGCCGTAATCCGTTGTTTGATACGATGTTTGCTTTGCAGAATACAGAGAATTTGGAAATCCAGCTTCCTGGACTCCGCTTATCGACGTACGCCAGCGAAGAGATTGTTTCTAAATTCGATCTAAGTTTAGACGTGACGGAGATTGAGGAAGGGTTGGAATATCTGTTTGAATATGCCACAGCTCTTTATAAAACCGAAACGGTGGAGAAAATGGCATCTCATTACTTGCAACTACTCGAATCCATTCTCCGTAACCCGTTAGGGACCATTGCTGAATTGGATCTCTTAACCACTGTGGAAAAAGAACAAATTCTCTGCGCGTTTAACCCGGCGCTTTCAGAAGTGGAAGCTGCTCCTGCAGCTACGTTCCACCGTCTGTTCGAGGAACAGGCGCAACAAGCGCCTGAATCGGAGGCCGTTGTGTACGAGAACGACCGTCTAACGTATGCGGAGCTGAATGAGCGGGCGAACCGTTTGGCCGCTACACTGCGTGCAAGCGGCATCGGCCGTGAATCCATCGTCGGTATTCTTGCCGAACGTTCGGTGGATTTGCTGGTAGCCGTGCTCGCTGTCTGGAAAGCAGGCGGCGCGTATGTACCGCTCGATCCGGATTACCCGGCAGACCGTGTACGGTTCATGCTGCAAGACAGCGGAGCGAAGGTGCTACTCACGCAAACGCCACTGCGAGAGCGTGCCGAAGCTTGGCTCACAGCAGAGGAACTGGCGTTGTCTGCAGTGTTGTATCTCGATGACGAAGCATCCTACAGCGAGGAGCGGGCCAATGCGCTGATGAGTTCTGGTATGGACAGCTTCCACGAAGCCCGTCCAGAGGATTTGGCCTACGTGATCTATACATCGGGAACAACAGGACAGCCCAAAGGCGTCATGATTGAGCACCGCAGTCTGGTGAATACGGCGGCAGGATACCGACGGGAATATCGGTTGGATCAGTTCCCGGTACGGCTATTGCAGCTAGCCAGCTTCTCGTTTGATGTGTTTGTGGGCGATATTGCGCGCACGTTATACAACGGAGGCACGATGGTCATTGTGCCGAAGGACGATCGGATTGATCCGTCTCGTCTGCACTACTGGATTGAGCAGGAGCAGGTGACCATTTTTGAATCGACGCCAGCGCTGATTGTGCCGTTTATGGAATATGTGCATGAAAATCAGCTGGATATGAGTCAGATGGCGTTGCTCATCACAAGTTCAGACAGCTGCAGCGTAGCCGATTATCGAACCTTGCAGGAACGATTTGGCTCTCAATTCCGAATCATCAACGCCTATGGTGTAACGGAAGCAGCAATCGACTCCAGTTTCTACGATGAGCCACTGAAAATGCTTCCCGAGACAGGGCATGTGCCTATCGGAAAAGCGTGGTTAAATGCGAAGTTTTACATTGTGGATGCGCACCTGAATCCGGTGCCTATCGGGGTGTTGGGCGAACTGGTTATTGGCGGAGTTGGGGTCGCGCGCGGATACTTGAATCGTCCAGAGCTGACGGAAGAAAAGTTCGTAGACAGCCCGTTCACAGCAGGTGAGCGTTTGTATCGCACGGGAGACTTGGCGAGATGGACGAAAGACGGCAACGTGGACTTTATCGGTCGGATGGACAACCAGGCCAAAATCCGGGGTTACCGGATCGAAACGGGCGAGATCGAGTCACAACTCTTGCGGGTGGAAAATGTACGCGAAACCGTGGTGCTGGTTCGAAATGACGCAAACGGGCAGAAAGTGCTATGTGCATATTACACATCGGATACAGGAACGGATCTGGCAGTAAATGATCTGCGCGGCGCGTTGGCCCAGGAGTTGCCAGGTTATATGATCCCATCTTACTTTGTAGAACTGGAAAACTTGCCACTAACGCCGAATGGGAAAGTTGACCGGAAGGCATTGCCAGCGCCAGAAGAAGGAGCTGGAGGAGGACGCGAATACGTGGCGCCGCGAACCAAGCTAGAAGCGAAACTGGTCGCCATCTGGCAGGACGTGCTCGGACCAATAACAATAGGTGTAACGGATAACTTCTTTGATCTTGGTGGGCACTCCTTACGGGCAACAATGCTGGTTAGCAAGGTGCACAAGGAGTTGAGTGTAGACTTGCCGTTGCGCGATGTGTTCCGACACTCGACGATTGAAGCGATGGCTGAAATAATCAGTCAATTGGAGTGGCAGGAACACCGATCCATTCCGGTGCTGGATCAGAAGGATTACTATCCGCTTTCCTCCGTGCAAAAACGGTTGTACATCCAGCAACAGATGGAGGGTGCGGAGCTTAGTTACAACATGTCAGGCATGACGGTTCTCGTCGGGTGTTTGGAACGGAATCAATTCGAGTCCGCGCTCAAAGGATTAATCGCTCGTCATGAAGTTTTGCGAACTGGCTTCGAAATGGTGGACGGTGAACCCGTACAACGAATTTATCCGAACTTGGAGTTTGCCGTCGAGTATACCAAAGCGACAGAAAGTGAAACGAGAAATATCGCAGACGGATTTGTGCGAGTCTTTGATTTGGAGCGGCCGCCGCTGCTACGTGTGGGCTTAGTTGAATGGGAAGCAGAGCGGCACTTGCTTATGCTGGACATCCATCATATCATCACGGATGGCATGTCGATGGGCATATTCGTCGAAGAACTCTTACGTCTGTATAACGGCGAGACTCTTGAACCGCTTCGAATTCAATACAAGGAATATGCCGCTTGGCAACAGTCTGAGCCTGTAAAAGAACAGCTGAAACGTCAGGAAGCCTATTGGCTGGACGTGCTGGAAGGCGAACTGCCGACGCTTGAACTGCCGACGGATTTTGTCAGACCTGTCACTCGCAGCTTTGAGGGAGATGTGCTACCTTTCAATATCGACCAGCAGATGACGGAAAGCTTGGAACGCATCGCCAGTCAGAACGGTGCTACTCTTTATATGGTATTATCGGCGGCCTATTCTATCCTGCTCAGCAAGTACTCGGGGCAAGAAGACTTCATTGTAGGCACGCCGGTTTCGGGTCGCACACATACCGACTTGGAGCCACTGATCGGAATGTTTGTCAACACGTTGGCCATTCGCCATTATCCTTCGGGGGAGAAGACATTCCTTGCTTACTTGAACGAAGTCAAAGAAACGATGCTGGGGGCTTACGATCACCAGGATTATCCGTTTGAGGAGCTTGTGAAGAAACTTCAGGTACCGCGAGATCTAAGCCGCAATCCTGTATTCGATGTCATGTTTGCTCTGGAAACGAAGGAAGATAACGTTCAAAGCTTCGGAGAGATCCAGATCGAATCTTATCCGGAAAAGCATACAGTTGCTCAATTCGATCTGACTTTGGTCATTTCGATGCTAGATGAGGGGATGACCGGGCAGTTTGAATATGCGACCAAGTTGTTTACACGCAATCTGATCGATAATTTCGCTCAGGATCTGCTCGGAATCATCAGCCAGATTGGCGAACAGCCTTCGATGTTGCTGAAGGATATTTCCCTGAACGGTCAATCTGAACAGGAACAAGATGAGCTAGAGGCCATTGATATTATGTTCTAATCTTATACCCGGCTTGGGTGTATGCCGTATTTTTTCTCGGTATGCACTCTACCGGGTATTTTTTATTAGCATCAAATACACTCCAACAAATTTAAATAGTATTGTCTCAACGATTCCTTCAACATCTCAGGCTCAACAATCTTAATGGAAGTACCGTACCCTGCAAGGTAGCTCACAATGAACTCCAGTTCATGAGGTTCATAGGTTCCGACGAGCAGATAGAATCCGTCTTGTTCTTCAAGGCGCATGGAGGGATAGTGGTTTTGCTGAAATTGCTCCATGCCCGCCTCACTGATCCTGCATTGAAACGAAATAGCTTGTTCGGAAGGTTTCCATAGGGATTGGAGATGTTCACTTTGTATTTCAGCAAGGTGTGAGACAGGTTCGATATGCGTTAATACAGCCGAAATGATTCGATCACAGCGAAATACACGGTACGCTTTTTTCTTCAGATCGTATGACTGGCAATACCAGTACCCTTTAATGGAATATAGCGCAATGGGCTGTATAATACGGGTGCTGGTTTTTGTTTTGGAAACTGCTTCTGACTGATCATGGTAATCTTCCAGATTCTCTTTCGTAGGCTCTTTGTTCTCAATAGAAACTGTGACTTTACTCTGCTCCGCCGCACTCCTGTTTTTGTCATGATACGTAATTTGAATAACGATCTGCTGTACTGCGGCATTTAATAGAAGCTCCAGATGATCACTGTCTTTGATCTGTTCGGTATGTTTAAAAGCAACACGCTGTTGAATGTTATGAATGTTTTCTTGCTGTCTGTCTGATAATGCTGCCATAAATTTCTTATGAACAGATTCAAATGTGGTTCGAAAAGGCAAACTGGTGAAGCTGCGAAGAGCCTGCATAGCGAAATACAAGGCATAGAGCTCATCTGTATTAAAAGAGATCGGAGGCAGTTGCATCTGCTGAAGTAGACGGTAACCGCCATAACGTCCGTACTCCACATAGATGGGCGCACCCATCTCTTCCAGAGACGCAATATCTCGTAATGCGGTTCGTTTGGATATTTGAAACTCTTGCATTAAGTCAGGCAGCGTGAAGTGCTGTTTATGATTAATAAAGCGAAGCATATGGTGTAGACGTTCAGTCTTTTTCATTTGTTCGCATCTCCTCTTCTCAATGGTGCCATCTATTGGCACCTTTAGTCGTTATAGTAATAAGTGTAAGACAGACAAATGAAGGAGGCAAGCCACATGAATGTTGAAGTTATCCCCTTTCTCTCGATGAACGGAGAGGCGGCAGAAGCAGTTACATTTTACGAAAAAACATTGGGTGCAAAAGTGTTATTCCGAAAAAGCTACAAAGAAATGAAGCAGATGAGTCCCGATTTCACGTATCCTGACGGTCAGGATGAGTACATCACCCATTCGGTGCTGGAGATCGGAGCGAACAAAATCATGATTGCGGAGGAAGCGATGGATACGGAGAGACCTTGGGAACTGGGAAACAGTACATCGCTGTGCATTCAATCTCAGGATCAAGGCCAAATGGATGGACTATACGAGGCGTTGACGCAACATGAAGGGGTGAAGGTGCTTGTGCCTTATGCAAGGAATGAATTTAGTCCCGGCTACGGGATTGTCCGTGATCCGTTTGGTGTTGTCATTCAGTTATGTGTAACGGTACATGATTTCTAAGTTTTTAGGTCAACTTATATAGAATAAAGTTTCCAGAAAAAAGCAAGTTATGATTATCCATAACTTGCTTTTTATGTTGCTTTATGTTCCCACAGATCGTGAATTATGACCCAGAGTATGAAGGTTGTATGTACACAAAAAAATATTTTTTGGGATTCGTGCAAATTAGTGATCCAAAAGTCCCGAATTCGGGTATCATTACTAGGAGTCAACGCATCGCATGAATACATCTGTCATGAACGGCATGAAGTAATTAAATGCAACACTTTATTGACTATGGGACGGATTGTGGGGGATTTGGATGTCTTTATTGGAGACGGGGCGGCAAGATCAGGTGACGGACGATTTAGTGGTCAAGGCGATGGAGAAAAGTTTGGCGATTATTCGCTTCGACTTAAACCGTAGGGTTACATACGTGAATGATGTATTTGCTTCAAGAATGGGGTATACCAAGGAAGAGATGTATGGAATGCAACATCGGCAACTATGCTTTGCAACATTTACAGATAGTCCGGCATATGAGGAGTTCTGGAGAAGTATTTTGGCCGGGAACAGCTTTCAGGACAAGATTGAGCGTATGGATGCCAAAGGCCAATCGGTATGGCTCGAAGCTACATACATGCCCGTGTTTGATGCGTCGAATCAGAAGGTGCTTGGCGTTTGCAAGATGGCTACGGATATTACGAATCGCCAAAATAACATTACAGCCGTTGTTCAGGAATTGAAGACGCTATCTCAAGAGCTGAATGAGCAGGCAGGGGCAGGGATTGGCCGAAGCCATGAATTAATGTCCAGCGTTTCTTACATCTCGGAAGTATCTGCAGCTAACCAATCTACGCTAACCCATCTGCAAGAACAGGCTGGCTCCATTCAAGGCGTGGTGCGAACGATTCGGGAAATCTCTTCTCAGACACAATTACTCGCGCTCAATGCAGCGATTGAGGCTGCACATGCAGGAGAGTTCGGCCGAGGATTCGATATTGTGGCGAAAGAAGTGCGCAAGCTGTCAGCCATGGTGGAGAATTCAATTAATGAGATTCGAGACAGTGTAACAGGCATCACCAAAGAGATTACCAATATTACCAATGGTACGAAAAAGGTAGAGGACTACGTGCAACAGAGTCACGAAAGAATTGAGATTGCGTTAAATGATTTCAAAACGATCGCGGCCGCGGCCACTTTACTGGATGATAAGGCACAGCATGTAACCCGAATTGTGTAAGCGAAAAATAAATACGGTATGAATTCCAGAACGATTCTGTGCTCATGGCAGGGTCGTTTTTTTGCTGTTTGGATCATATTCCTCGCAAATCAAAGTGGTCGTTAACCATCAGGCAAGAAAGTGTTCTATTGCATATCCTGCCAAAATCACGGAATTTTTATGGGTAAACAGGACACAATAAGCCGGGAATACCTGTGGTTTGATTTTACAGAGAAGGGAGGATGGATGGAGGGTGTGGTCAACGATCTTATCTTATGTACCGAAATGGACCATCTGGGCACAGGCACTCATGGTGTTTATTGTACCGATTATGATATATTTCACGACCAACTGGTTCCATACGGCAATCAAGCGGGGCAGCTTCTCTCGCAAAAATAAAATGACTCTTTCCCCGAAAGATATTTCACCAGCGGAAGCGGGCATCGGGCCAGGCACAGAAACGGGGCACTATGCCAACATTAAGTTAACCGGAATATACACGACAGATCTGATAACGGTTCGAGAGACGTTTGGCAAAAATGCAGATGTACATATTCGAGAGTTCACCATTCGAGGAACGAACACGAGAGCGGCGATCATGTATACCGAAGGGCTTACGGATACAGATCTGATCGACCAATATTTAATTGAACCTTTGATGATTAAGGGAATACCTGAACTCAAACAGGAAAGCTTCCTTCATCCTGAACAAGCAGACTTCCTGTCCACGTATCTGAAAACTCAAATTCTTCCCGTCAGCGAGGCTCAGGAGACAGAGTCTCTACAGAAGCTTGCAAAAAGTGTATTAACGGGCAAAAATGCCTTGCTAGTGGATGGCATGCCGGGAGCCATGTTGATCGGAACGTCCAGATTAAAGACGCGCGGGGTGGATGAACCTTTATCGGAAGGTCTGCTACGCGGACCCCGTATCGGTTTTACAGAGGAGCTTAGTGATAACACGGGCATTTTACGACGTTATGGAAGCGATCAGAGTTTGTTTATCGAAAAGCTTGAAGTGGGCAGCCGGATCAAAAAAGACTTGGCTATTGCTTATATTCAGGATATTGCCGACCCTAAACTCGTAACCGAGGTTATGAAACGGGTGAAAAGTATTGATATGGACATGATGCTGGAGTCCGGTTATGTAGAACAACTGATTGAAGATGATGCCTTGAGTCCTTTCCAGCAGATTCTGAACACGGAAAGACCTGACCGCGTCATCGGTGCTTTACTAGAAGGGCGTGTAGCTATCTTGCTGGACGGAACTCCATTTGTTCTGGTTGTGCCAGTTACGTTCAGCATGCTGCTCCAATCTCCAGAGGACTACTATGAACGCTGGATTCCAAGTACGTTCCTTCGAATCCTACGGTTTATGGCGGCTATGTTAGCCTTGCTTGCTCCGGCGCTTTATATCTCTTTCATTTCGTTCCATCCAGGTCTGATTCCAACGAAACTGGTATTAACGATTATTGAAACCCGTTCGGGCGTACCCTTTCCTTCCATTATCGAGGCTTTAATTATGGAGCTGTCCATTGAGATTCTAAGAGAGGCCGGGATTCGTTTGCCCAAACCTATTGGACCTGCAATGGGAATCGTTGGTGGTCTGATCATCGGTCAGGCAGCAGTACAGGCAGGTATTATAAGCCAATTTCTAGTTATTGTTGTAGCGGTCACAGCGATTTCGTCCTTCACCATTCCAGTGTATAGTGCGGGATTGACGCTCCGTTTGCTCCGTTTTGCCGCCATGTTTAGTGCCGCGGTGATGGGATTGTATGGTGTGGTCATGTTCTTCTTGCTGATGTGCACACATCTGGCTCGACTATCCAGCTTCGGAGTGCCTTACATCGCGCCAGCGGTTCCGTATCATTTGAGTGATTGGAAGGATTTTGTCATCCGCGCTCCGCTTAACATGATGAGAAGACGCCCTGCCATGATGAATCCGACCGATGATGATCGGAAGAAATAATGAAGTTTGAAGTGGATTTTCGTGCAAAGCAGTTCTGTGCAGTCCAGTTTCGTACAATCCACAGATGGTCTGGAGGTGCTAAGAAGTGAATGACTCCCAAGTAAAAATAAGCACGACACAAGCCGTGGTCATTATCGTCAATTATATGCTTGGTGCAGGCATATTGACACTGCCTAGGACAACCAGCAAAGCTGTCGGAACACCTGACGTATGGATTTCTATCCTCCTCTCCGGGCTGATTATCACGGGTGTGGGAATCATTCTGGTGACCTTATGCCGACGTTTCCCGGAAAAGACCGTTTTCCAATTCACTCGGGAAATTACGGGGCGCCCGATTGCTTACATACTGGGCTTTGCGAACATTCTTTATTTTATGGTGATTGCCGCCTTCGAAATTCGGGTGATGGCTGACGTTACCGGAATGTATCTGCTCGAACGTACCCCTACTTGGGCCATTGTGATGGTGTTTATGTGGATTGGAATCTATCTGATCTCTGGCGGACTTCCAGTCATCGTGCGTGTGTTTGAGATCATTTTGCCGATTACCTTGGTCATATTTGTGATGGAAATTTTGCTTAGTAATCAGTTGTTCGAGATCGGTAATCTCAGACCTGTACTTGGAGAGGGCATCATGCCTGTTGTTAAAGGGTTGAAACCTTCCTTGCTCTCATATACAGGTTATGAAGTGATGCTGGTCATTACGGCATATATGCAAAATCCGAAGAAAAGCAATAAGGCCATGACTTGGGGGCTGGGCATATCTACATCGATTTATTTGATCACGGTCGTTATGGTCGTTGGCAGTTTATCGCTCGATGGAATTAAAACGAGAACCTGGCCAACGCTGGATCTGGTTCGAAGTTTTGAGATTCAGGGTTTGATCTTTGAGCGCTTCGAATCATTATTGCTGGTCATCTGGATTTTGCAGATTTTTTCTACATTTGCCATCACCCATTATTGCGCTTCTGTGGGGATTCGTGATCTGTTTAAAGCTAAAAAGATGCGGACCATTATGTACTGTCTTCTACCGTTTATCTATTTGGCAGCCATGGTTCCCAAAAATGTATATGAAACATTTGCACTAGGTGACATGCTGGGCAATGCATCTGTCGTTTTGTTTGCCATCATGCCTTTGGTATTGTTACTGCTGAGCATTATTCGAAAAAAGGGAGGTAAGCATGCATGATTCCAATCCGGTGGATGCGTATCATCTCTGCGTTACTGATTCTCGGTCTGATCTCCGGGTGCTGGAGCAGCCGGGAAATTGAGGATTTGAGCCTGTATGTTGGTCTCGGCATTGATGTTGGCAAGGAAACCGAGTTTGAGAAAAAAATAGCAGCCCAGGGAGGGGGCTATCCCAAAGAAGATAATGTCACCGCAACCGTTCAGATTGCTCCAGGGAAATCGAGTGGTCAGCAGAGCGATGAGGGAGGGTCACCTTCTTCTGGAAAATCATCCTACTCCAATGAACAACTTACCGGGGATTCGTTGCTTCAAATATTTCGTCAGTTTTCCTTACGCCGAGATCGTCCGCTCATTGGACATCATCTGAAAGTTATCGTGATTTCCAAAGATATTGCTAAAAAGTATGGACTACAACAGTTGCTTGATTTTGTGCTGCGGGATAACGATATTCGCCCCAATTGCCTTGTGCTGATTAGCCATCACCGTGCGCTGGATGTACTCACTTCGAGAGATCCTTCCCGGATTCCAGCCTTTTATCTTACGGGTATCACAAATAATTCGTACATCTCCAATAAGATACTGGAGCCGGTTTCGCTAGCCAAACTGGATGCGGAGATGCAGTCTGGATCCAGCTTTTTGCTTCAAAATGTGTTGAATGCAGATGGCGAGGATAAATTTTCAGGAGGCAGCATCTTTAAAGCGAAGACAACGAAATATATCGGGGAGCTTAGCCAAACCGACCTGGAAGCATTATCTTGGATTAAGCCCAAGGAAAAGGCGGGCGGGGTCATTAAAACATACAGTAAAGAAGGCTTCACTGTCCTCTATGAAATTAAGAAAAAGACCACAAAAATCATTCCGAAGGTAGTTCGAGGGGACATCTCATTTCACGTCAAGGCAGAGTCCGAAGGCTGGCTAATGGAGGATTGGCGTTCCCCTGAAAAAGAAGAGAAGGGAGCCTATCTGAAGGAACTGGAGAAGGATTTTGCCAAAATCGTAGATCAACAGATCGATCAAATGCTCTATAAACTCCAGCATACGTATAAAGCTGACGTTGCCGGTTTTCGGGACAGCATTCGCATCCATTATCCAAAAACGTGGAAAAAGGTAAAAGATAACTGGGATGAAGTGTTTGCGACAGTACCTATTACCTATGAGATTAAAACGAGTATTATAAATCCGGGTTCCTCTACAGAGTAGCTCTATACTCCCGTTCGCAAAAACTTTATGTGTTAATTTCAGCACAAGAATATGGAAAGCTCTGCTTGGGTCGGTTATCGTGTTTATTTAAATGTTGACACATCAGGCAGCAGTCGATATAGTTATACAAAATCATTTTCTTATCCAGAGAGGTGGAGGGACTGGCCCTTAGAAACCTCAGCAACAGATCTGAAGGATACTGTGCTAATTCCAGCGGGTGAAAGCCTGATAGATAGGAGCGTTTGTTTTTATTTGTCAGTTACGGCGCACTCTTCAGGAAAGAGTGGGTCTTTTTTGTTTGTTCTGGATGAAGAAGCAGGGAGCAGGTTATATGGAGAATAGTAACGATAAAGGCCAATTTCAGCGAAAAATGCAAACGAGGCATGTAGTTATGCTCTCTCTTGGTGGCGTCATAGGAACAGGACTGTTCCTTAGCTCAGGGTATACCATTCAACAAGCCGGACCGCTCGGTACGATTTTGTCCTATTTGATCGGTGCTTTGGTGGTGTACCTGGTGATGCTCTGTCTTGGCGAACTGTCTGTGCATATGCCGGAGACGGGTGCATTCCATAGTTATGCGGCTAAATACATTGGACCAGCGACAGGATACACGGTGGCCTGGCTGTACTGGCTTACTTGGACCGTAGCGCTCGGATCAGAATTTACAGCCGCAGGACTGCTTATGCAACGCTGGTTTCCGTCTGTGAACGTCTGGATCTGGAGTGCGTTGTTTGCCGTGATGATCTTCCTGTTTAATGCGTTCACGGTAAAACTTTTTGCCGAATCAGAATTTTGGTTCTCCTTGGTGAAAGTGATGACGATTGTCATCTTTATTATTCTTGGTGGTGCTGCCATGTTTGGTATTATTCCGATGGCAAATGCTGAACCGGCTCCGTTCTTTTCCAACATTACAGCGTCTGGGTGGTTCCCATACGGGGCAACTGCGATTCTGATGACGATGCTGGCGGTCAATTTTGCCTTTTCGGGTACGGAACTGATTGGTATTGCCGCAGGCGAAACGGAAAATCCGGAAAAAACCATTCCGAAGGCCATTCACACCACGCTGTGGCGTTTGATTATTTTCTTTATTGGCACGATCGTTATTCTGTCTGCTTTGTTGCCGATGTCAGATGCGAGCGTGCTGGAGAGTCCGTTCGTTGCTGTCATGGAGCGGATCGGTGTTCCATATGCCGCCGACATCATGAACTTTGTTATTTTAACGGCGATTCTATCGGCAGCGAATTCGGGGTTATATGCTTCATCACGGATGCTCTGGTCATTGGCGGATAAAAAGACGATCTCTCCATGGTTTGCGCGCCTGACGAAACGCGGAGTACCTTTCAATGCGCTTGTGCTCAGCATGGCTGGTGGAGCACTGGCTTTATTGTCCAGCATCATTGCACCCGGGACGGTCTATATTACACTTGTATCCATCTCGGGTCTTGCTGTGGTAGTTGTCTGGATGAGCATCAGCGTGTCTCAATACATGTTCCGTAGACAGTATCTGCGGGAAGGACATGACGTGAAAGACCTGGTTTACCGAACGCCGCTGTATCCATTTGTGCCTATCGTTTCATTTGTATTGTGCCTCGCATCCTGCATAGGTATCGCTTTTGACCCAACACAGCGGATTGCTTTATACTGTGGTATTCCATTCATTATTTTGTGTTATATCGTGTATTATTGGACGGATCGTACGAAGAAGAAAAGAGGGCTGACTTCATGACTCAACGTGAGCAAACGAATGATATAAATGTGGTTCAACGTATTCTGGACGAGTATCGAATTATGATTCTGGATGGAGCACTGGCGACGGAACTGGAACAGCATGGCTGTGATCTGGATGACCCGCTCTGGTCTGCACGTGTGTTGCTGGAGAACCCGGATGTTATCGTGAACGTGCATGCTGATTATTTCCGAGCAGGGGCAGATTGTGCAATAACCTCCAGTTATCAGGCAACAGTGGAGGGCTTCCGCAAGCGTGGCATTGGAGAAGAGGCTGCCCTGGATCTGATTCGCAAAACAGTAGAGCTGGCGGCGAAGGCCAGAGATGATGTGTGGGCAGAAGTGCAGGGAGCCACAGTAGCTGAAGGTTCAACAGGACAGCTTGTTGACATTTCTTCGGGACGAGCCGAGAACGTGGGGAACGAGCAGAGTGAATATCGTACTGGTGAACACACTAGTGGCGAGAAGTTGCGTCGTCCGCGACCTGTCGTTGCTGGCTCTGTCGGCCCATACGGTGCCTATCTGGCAGATGGTTCGGAATATGTGGGACATTACGGTGTATCAGATGAGACACTGGCTGCATTTCACCGACCTCGCATGGCTGCGCTAATTGAAGCAGGAGCTGACATTCTGGCCTTCGAGACGATTCCTTCGTTGCAGGAGGCTCGTGTTCTTGTAGAATTGCTTAAGGAGTTTCCAGAGGCTTATGCGTGGCTTTCTTTTTCATTAAAAGATGGGACAAGCATCAGCGAGGGAACATCGCTTGAGGTATGCGCACAGACATTTGGCTCTGAACGGCAGATTGCGGCAATCGGCCTGAATTGCGCTCCAATGGAAGTGGTCACAGAAGCCATTGGTATCCTGCGCCAAGCCTGCGATAAACCGATCATCGTGTACCCGAATTCAGGCGAGATTTACGATGCCGAGACCAAAACATGGAGCGGGCAAGGCTCTTGTGGCAGCATGAAGGATGCATCGGAACAATGGGTTGCTGCTGGTGCGCAGATTATTGGCGGATGCTGCCGCACAACACCACATCAGATTAGCGAGCTGGCGAAGAAGTGGCGTAGTTAGTAGCCCGAATTTTTTATAGAACAAACCTGAATAAGAACATAAAAATGTATATAAACATAAAAAACTTATATAATCTCCAAGAGCCCGTACCTTTTTCTAAATAGGTAAGGGCTCTTTTAGGTTCCTTTTAGGTTATTCAATAACTAACATACGTGGTGATGCCTTGCGAATTTCCTGAGATGCCAGCCAGCATCCAATCGTCGCTGCCAATATACTCAAACAGGCGAATAGCAGAATGCCCCATCCATTCAGAACCAAGGGAAGGTGTACGATTCCATATCCTGAGAGAACTTGTTCAAGTAACCGGGGAAGAAGATAGACGCCCGCAATAATGCCAAACATTGAACCTATCAGGGATAACGATGCGACACCAAACGTGAGAGATGAACGAATACTACTGGATGTCATACCTATTGATTTGTAGATGCCATACGTCTTGTTTTCTTTGCGAATACTGATCCGGCAGGTACTGAAGATGATCATAAAGGTAACGGTGATGAACAGTAGACCAATCAGAGCCATTGGATATATAAGAATGTTTGCCGCTTCTGCAAAAACGGAATCCAGCAGCGTTTTTTGCGTGACGATGGAAGCAGAGTCTCTGAACCGCTCATTCAGTTGGGCTGCAATTGCCCCTGCTTGTGATGGGTCGGTGACATTAATAAAGGCAACATCTACATCACTGTAACTTGGATTTACGTTCTTAACCGCCTGAACGGTGATTCTCCCGGATACCGACATGTTTGCGATTGCTTGATAGATACCCGAAATGATGAATGTGCGCTTCTCTCCTTCAACGTAAAGATCGATAAGGTCTCCCAAATCCTTGTTTAACATCTTGGCCACACTGACTCCGATTGAAATTTCATTCTCGCGTTCAGGGTTATTTCCTCTTAACGTCTCGAATCCGGAGTCCTTATAGCTCCCGTCCAATACACCCAAATAAAGACTGATCGATGGACGGGTTGTATGGTTTTCCAAAACTTCGGAGGGAATTACGCCGGTAAGGTTTCCCTGCCAGCCCACATTTTTGATGCGGTGATCTTCTTCCAGTACACGTTGAAGTGCTGCTTTTGGAAATGTCGTTTTGTCTACGACCACAGCAGCAATGTTGGCATTGTCATACCCCCATTGGGCTGCCGTCTGATTGATTCCGATGATGCTGGTCAGAACAACATATCCGAAGACAAGAACGGAAGCGGCTACTGATGTCAGAAGGAGCATTAAGACGGAACTTTTGCTATTTTTGATCAAACTACGTAAACCGATGACCCAAGAAACAGGCAGCTTTCCAAATGAAGCGATATGTGCTAGTGGTGAATTCATTCGTTGCACCATGCGTACATTGTCGCTCTCTGACATACCGTAACGAATGGCCTGAACAGGCTCGATCTTACGAGCTTTTTTGGCATATAACACGACAAATGCAATAACCAAGACGAGTAACAGCAGCCCTACAACAATAGCAGCTCCAATGCCCTCAATTGCAAGATCACCCTGGTCAGTCCGCAGGGATGATACGGAGATGTTGATGATGAATTTGGAGACGAATACGCTAAGTACCACCCCGGGAAGAACGGCGATGATGGACAACAGAGCATATTGAATAACGTAGGTAGCAATGGTTGCTCGGGAGGTCAATCCAAGCGACTTAAGGATACCTATCGTTTTGTAGTTGGACAGAATGGCATCGGATATGGTGAAGCCAATCGTAATGAGGGCAATCATCATCATGACGGTCCCTAAGAATATCATAATGAAACCGATGATCTGGTTGATGATTAGATAGAAGGATGAGATACTTTCGAATTCCATTTTGGTTTCCAGAAATGGAGCACCCATCTCGCTTGTATAGCGGTCCCAGTAGCTGGGGCTCGTACTGTAATCATCAAAATGTATGCCCATCATGTGATGTTCTTTGCCTGCAAGCGTGCTGAAATCATGTTGATAATCGCCAGGGTTCATCCAGATTCTTGCCGTATTGCTGAACGGTGCTCCGTAAGGAACATCTACAACAACCGCTGATACGGTGAGACTTAGCGTAGAAGGTCCCGTTCTGAATTGAACGACATCACCGACATTAATGTTATAACTGTAGGCCATCGAAGTAGGAATCCATACATTTCCTTGTGCGGGAGACGGGCTTTCTTTACCGGATGCAAATACGAGTTGATCTACATTCCATGGAGGTGGAGGGGTGTTCATCATATACAGATAAATGTTGGGGATATCCACATTATCCAAGGTCATGCCTGACAACGTACGGTAAGTAAGCAAAGGCGAGACCTGAACACCGTTCTGAGCGGCCCACCAGTCATACACCGTTTGGGGATCATTTAGATCTTTTTCGAATGTCAACATCTGATGCGATCCGTTTGTTCGGCTATGCATTTCCTTGAACTGATGACCTGTGTTCGCCAAAATGATAACGGAAGTGCACACGAGAAGGGTGGAAAGTAATATAAGCAGGGTAATAAACAGGTTTTGGATTTTATTTTGAGTGAGATAAGAAAAACTCAGCTTCAGGATGGCAGCCATAAATTACTCCTTCCCCGATACAAAAGCGAAGACAATGGACTCCCGCTCCGGAATTTGATGCTCGTGATATTTGTCGAATTCCAGAATACCGCCGATTTTACCATCCTGGATCAAGATCAGACGATCAGCCCGGCAAGCGGCTTGGATGTCATGGGTTACCATCACGACGGACTGTCCTTCCCGGTTCATATCTGTCAGGATGTCGAGCACCGCTCTTCCATGTTCGAAGTTTAAACTTCCGGTAGGCTCATCAGCGAACAGGATATCCGGTGAATTGATGAGTGCACGGGCAATCGCAGCCCGTTGTTGCTGACCCCCGGAGGTCTGGGAGGGCAGGCGATTGTGTTGTTCATAGATGTCCATGTCGCGCATAAGTTGTTTCGCCCGCGCTTGAACCTCATTTTTTTTGTTTCTGGCGATGTACCCGGGAAGAGCGATGTTTTCGTGAATAGAAAGGTCGGGAACAAGGTTGATGCTTTGATAGATGTACCCGATTCGACGTGTGCGGAATGCAGACAATTCTCGTTCGCTATAGGTATCAATACGTTGATTTTGAAAATAAACCTCGCCAGCAGTGACTTGGTCCAGTCCACTCAGTAAATATAACAGCGTAGATTTGCCTGAACCGGAATTACCCATGATCACAGTGAAATCCCCTTCATAGATATCGAGATTAACGTTACGAATCGCATGGTACTGTTCACTCCCGGTCTGGTAGGTTTTACACAAATTTTTGGCACGAATGATGGATGTTTTGTTCAAGCAGATTCACTCCCCGTTGCAGTATATCGTTCATCATAAAGGGAAGATATTGAGAAACCCTTATCCAAATATAAATAAAGTATTACAAACCTAGGACAGCTCAGAGTTAAAAAGGTATTCATGATCAGTATCCCTTCATTGCTATTTGTCACCTCAACATAAGGACAGACTGAACTGAAAGAGAGTTTCTTGACCATTTTTGCTGGAAAAATGAATCTGCCCTCCATGCGCTTCAATGATGCTTTTGCAGATCGAGAGGCCAAGTCCTGTTCCTTCCTGAATTGGAGTGGAATAGGGGGAAGAGGAAGAGCCACCTCTAAAATACCGTTCAAATACAAACGGCATGTCCTGAGCCTGTATGCCTCGCCCCGAATCAGTGATGGTCAGCTTGAACTGTCCCGAGTGAACCTCGGCATGAATGCGGATATAATCACCGGGAGCAGTATGTTTAAGTGCATTAGATACCAGATTGGAGACGACCTGTTCTATGCGTACCGGATCAATCCGAATAAGTACGTCAGGGATAGGGCTAGGCTGTACGTAGGTCAATCCGTGGGATTGCACGATATGTGCAATGGGTCTCAGCATATTTTCGAAGACGGAACGACTGTATCGTTCTTGTGGCTCAACCGAGATCTGCCCAAGCTCATGTAAGGCGTGAACGAGCAAATCCTCTACTAGCCGGGCTGTTTTGTCTGTATGGATCTGCATAATATCCAAATATTCTTTGAGAGTATCCTCATCTTCGCATACCCCTTGGGAGATCGCATCTATGTATGCCTTTATCGTGGTAATGGGAGTCTTGAGATCATGAGAGATATTGGTGATGAGCTCTTTCTGAGTCTTTTCCTGCCTCATGCGCTGTGTACTCAAATGCATAAGCTCCATCCGCATCAAGTCCAGCATAGCGTAGAGGTCACCTATTTCGTCCGTGCGTTGATATTGGATTTTCTCGTCGTATTTGCCTTTAAGAATCGATTCGGCATGATGTTTCAGCTGATTGACCGGGGTTAACATCTGTCCTTTGATCCGGCGAACGATGGTGTATAGAAGAAACATGAGCAGAAGGGAAAGTATGATTACTGCAACCAGCAAGAATATGGGAACAGTAGACGTCTTGTGAGCAAATACAAGAGATTGGGGTACGGTGAAAATAACATTTCCGACCTGATGGCCATTTGGCTTTGGGCTTCCCATAACGGGAAAAGCAATATCCAGCAATTCATTACCGTCCGCAATCTGTAACACATCTGCCAAATTGTAATGTAACGCAGATCTAAGGTTTACTAATGTGCCTTCGGATGATGGTACAGAGGAAAGTATGATTAGACCATCCAATCCTACATAGGAAAAAGGAATGTTTTCTTTGCTCGCTGTGGCGCGGATTTGCTCCTGAACAACAGGGTTAGCAAGACGATTATGATTTTGCTCCAATTCAAGCAGTATCGGGTTAACCTTCAGGCGCACCTGATTAATCATCGGTGCAGACTCACTGGAAGAAGGAGATGTGAGCATATGAAGGAATAAGCCAAGGCTACACAGCAGAATTAGAAGTAGGATTGCTAATGATAATTTCAGCCATCGTGTAGACCAGTTATGTAGTGACATGAACGCTTCTCCATTCGTGCTTAGTCATGATTAAACTTGTATCCGACTCCCCAGACGGTTTTTAGAAGGGTTGGATGAGAGGCATCGTGTTCGATCTTTTCCCGCAGTCTGCGTATGTACACCGTTACTGTATTTTCATCTCCGTAAGCGTCGAAGCCCCAGATCGCATCAAGTAATTGAGATTTGGAGAAGACCTGATTTTTGTTGCTGGCGAGATAATATAAAAGTTGGAATTCTTTTGCCGATAGAGAGACTTCATTACCATTTACGGTAACTTTATAAGCCTTCTTGTCAATCTCCAGGTTAGCAAAACGTAGCAGATGGGAGTGATCCTGTACCGTGTTCAGACTGTCGTATCTTCTGAAGTGAGCATTGATTCTGGCGAGCAGCTCGCTCAGGGAGAAAGGTTTGCTCATATAGTCGTCTGCACCAAATCCAAGCCCCAGTACCTTGTCGGTATCACTTCCTCTGGCACTTAGGATAAGAATGGGAATGTTGTTCCGCCTGCGAATTTCACGGCATACATCGATACCGTCCTGATCTGGCAACATAATATCGAGAATAATATAGTCCGGCTGGAGCAACTCCATAATCTGAAGTCCATCCTCTCCAGTGGCAGCAACGGCGGCCTCATATCCATTTTTTATCAGATAATCGCGTAAAATGCGAGAAATGTCATTTTCGTCCTCGATAATGAGAACTTTGCGTTTCGAGTTCATGGGATCACTCCAGTACATCCAGTTTTATAATGAAGGTAATAAGTAATGATTCAGAATACATCGCCGAATGGATTGGAATTAAAGTGTTTCACTTTACACATGCTCCAGATCATCTATCGGTTCATGTTGCTTTGATTTTTGGTACTCTGCTGGAGACACGCCAAAATGCGCCCGAAACACCCGGTGGAAATAGGAGTAGCTGGCAAAACCGCAGGACTCGGCAATATGCTCTAGTGTCATCTCGCTGTATTTCATACGCTCCAATGCTGCATTCAGTCGGATCTCTATGGCATATTGGATCATGGTCTGATTGTAGTGTTCCTTGAATAAACGCACAGCACGCGAGAGACTGAGTCCGGCATAACGGGCGGCTTCCTCCAATTTGAAGGTAACCGTGGCATGTTCTTCGATAAAACGCTTCAACTTAAGTGCCGAAGAAACAGCACGGTCGGTCTGGATATTTTCCGTGATCGCCCGATCAATGTAAAGGCATAATCCCCGTAGCAGAGCGTCTTTCAGCTCCGTATTTTCCTCCAGCGGGCCACGACGCTTCTCCAGTAGCATGTTGCGCCACAGGCTGATCAATTTGTCATCCAGACCAATACGGCTTACCGTCGGACGTTGCTGGCGTTTCCACCACTTTTCAATCCAGTCGCCTTCACAGAAGAGATAGTAGTCCCCACTCGACAAACGCCCTTCCTTGTGTGGTTCATCTACGACGAGGCGATAATCGTCCCCTGGTTTTAATAAAAGCAAATCACCGCTGGTCATACGGAATTCCTCTTCCTGTACATATACTTTGCACGAGCCTTCCGTCTGCAAGCGGAACAGATAGGTGGCTAGCTCGCCTTTCATGTTATGGGTGAATGCCTTGTAGTGATAGGAGTAATCACAGATCAGTACGGATGTGTCCAAAGTTTCCACAGATGTACGTCCCCCAATCATTCGATCCTGTTATATCATCGATTCATCATCCTGTCCGAGTGCAGTTAAACGGCTGAAATGATGGGACAATCCAGGATGGAAATAAAATTTGATCAGATAGTTCATGTTCTGACTATATTGTATATGTTCATTTTAGCCTGTTTTGCGTTAGGATGATACCAGATAGAGCAATGTAAGCAAATTTGAGAGCAGAGGAGTATCTGTCATGAAAAAATTGAACATTGGTTTGCAACTTTTTACACTTCGTGATGAAACTGCAGCAGATTTTCGTGGTACACTGCGCAAAGTGGCCGCCCTTGGATACGAAGGGGTTGAATTTGCCGGATATGGCGACATTCCAGCAGAGGAAATGAAAGCGCTACTAGATGAGCTAGGTCTAAAAGGTTTCAGTAGCCACGTGTCCCTTCATGCGATGCGCGAAGACCTGCAAAAACAAATCGATTACCTGAAAACAATTGGTGCACAATATATGATCTGCCCTTATCTGATGCCGGAAGATCGCCCGGACAATGCAGAAGGCTGGACAAAGCTGTTTGAAGAATTGCAACAGTACGGAGCAGAAGCCGCAAAACAAGGTTTGATCTTTGGTTACCACAACCATGACTTTGAATTCCATGGCCAAGTTGGGGATGCAAATGCTTTTGATGCGATGTTCGCTCAAACGACTCCAGAAGCGGTACAAGTGGAAATGGACGTATGTTGGGTACAGTTTGCCGGACAAAATCCAATCGAGTATATTAATAAATATGCGGGCCGTTTGCCGCTGCTTCACTTGAAAGATTTCAGCAAAGACGAGCAGGGGCAGATGAAAACACTGGAGCTGGGACAAGGTGAAGTGGATCTGCCAGCTGTAATTGAAAGCGCAACAAATGCAGGGGTAGAGTGGCTGATCGTGGAACAGGACGTATGTCAGAACCCTCCGCTTGAGAGCGTTGAGAACAGCCACAACTGGCTGAAACAAAACTATCTGAACCAGTTCTAAGAGTTAAACGACTCAACGTAACATCTGACCGTGCAAAACATGAATCTAATTGTCAAAGGAGAATTTTGTACATGAGTAAAATTAAAGTTGCTGTATTCGGCTGTGGAGCCATCGCTCAGCGCAGACATATTCCAGAGTACGCTGCCAATGAGAACGTAGAACTTGTCGCATTTGCTGATCCGGTAGTGGAGCGTGCGCAGGAAATGGCTGAAATGTACGGCGGTAAAGCATATTCCAGTTATGAGGAATTGCTTGCAAACGAAACAACAGTGGAAGCGGTGAGCGTATGCACACCGAACTATCTGCATGCCCCAATGACGATTGCCGCTGCTAATGCGGGGAAGCATGTGCTGGTTGAGAAACCGATGGCGGTTTCCACTGAAGAAGGCGAGCAAATGATTGAGGCGGCTAAGAAAAACGGGGTATATCTGATGGTAGGTCACAACCAACGTCTGATGCCTCCTCACGTGAAAGCAAAAGAAATTTTGGATTCCGGCCGATTGGGCAAAGTGCTGACCTTCCGTACTGCTTTTGGTCACCCGGGTCCGGAAGGCTGGAGTTTAGATGGAGCAGGTAGCTGGTTTTTCCGCAAAGAAGAAGCTATTATGGGCGCGATGGGTGACCTTGGCGTACACAAATCCGACTTTATCCGTTATTTGCTGAACGACGAAGTATCCGAAGTAGCTGGTTTCATCAGCACGCTGCACAAAGAAGGTACGGATGTGGATGACAATGCGACATGTTTGCTGCGCATGAAGAGCGGCGCAATCGGCACACTCGTAGCCAGTTGGACACAATACAGAGGCGGAGACAACAGCACCGTGCTGTGGTGTGAGAACGGCGTAATGAAGATCGGTACAGTGGAAGGTGACGAGGTCATCGTTGAGTTGACCAACGGTACGGTTGAAACGTACAAAGTTGGCGCGATGGCTACCAATGAAAAACAAGTACCAAGCGGTGTGATCGATGCATTCGTAGAATCCATCGTAACCAAGACGCCTCCATCCATCTCGGGTGAAGAGGGCTTGCGTTCCCTGCAAGTCATTCTGGCTGCGTTTGAATCCGAGAAAACAGGTCAGATCGTTAAGCTGTAACAGACTTAATAGGTCGTAACAGGCTGTAATAGACTGTAATGGACTATATTTAGGATAGAAATTGCTATTGGTTTGCAATCATTAAATTTAGAGGACATTCCCCAGCGCAGTGTGCTGGTGGATGTCCTTTTTATGTGAGTCATCAGTTGGCATGCGACTGTTAAACACATTACATGCTCGTATAGGATGCAGGCAGAATATAAATTTAATCGAAGGCACATTCTCCAGTAAACTATACTTGAGAATGTCTTTTTTTGCGAGTAATCTAGGGAGGAATCGTATGTGCAAACATCAGGATTGCGCTAACGATCTCAGATGAGCTTATTTGCATGATTTTGGCAGGCTGAAAAATGTAACGATCACCAGCGACGCTATTTCTCTAAAAATACCTCTAAAAGGGCAAAATTGAGGGTCAAATGGGAAAATAGCGTTTCCTGTGATCGTTAGATTTGAGGATAGGCTAAAATCGGCAGAATAGCCTCATCTGTGATCGTTAGAAACTCAGCGCATGTCTTTTTGGCTGTAATCGTCGGCTCAAAGTTCTATAAATGAGGGGTTTACTGTGTATCCGTGAGGAATTATACTTTGCGACGGGTGCGGGTGCGGGTGCGGGTGCGGGTGCGGGTGCGGGTGCGGGTGCGGGTGCGGGTGCGGGTGCGGGTGCGGGTGCGGGTGCGGGTGCGAGGTGTAATGCCAAAAACAGCAGGTCCAGCTATTGTTCAACTT
>NZ_JACLIC010000060.1:0-5713 GCF_019748695.1 Paenibacillus cucumis (ex Kampfer et al. 2016)
GAGTGTCCAATTGGATTAGGGGGCTTTAAAGGAACTAGCTGTTTTCCAAAATTAAAATGTTAAGTTCGTAGTGTTCAATACTGAAATTGAACTCTATTTACCTACTAATTCGATGGTTTCGGCTCCCCGTGGTATCCACGATCTCCGTAAGGCTCCAGCTTCTCAAACCAGCTTTCTAAACATTTGGCCAGCGCATCCTTCGGATCGGCGTAGGGATTGTCATCCTTTTTCATGACTTCTAATACCTCAATCGTAAATGCACTCTCACCGTATTCATTCCACTCTGCCTGTAAACGTCGATTCAGATGGCTTCCCATCTGCAGCATAAATTGCTGTCCGTTAATGGTCTTCAGATTAGGCGTGCTGTCGATGTACACTTTGCCGTTTCGCTCATTCCGAATTTGATAAACGCCTGCTTCTGTTTTGACTTCTTTGGCTTGCTCTTGTAACTCTTTGCGTCGATTCATGCTCTTCTCTCCTTTACCTGCTCTTTCTTCTGGAACTTGCTGTTCCATGGTTAGGGATTCAGCTGAGTTATCTGTTAATTTGGCTGATGATCCTTTCGGCTGTTTCCCGTCCCCTCTACCGTTACCTTGTTCCTCTGCTGCACTACCCAGCCAGTACTGGCTTCCATCCTCCTTTCGCTCTAACAGACCGTAATCCACCAGATATCTCCGAATCTCAACATAGTCAGCATGTACCTTCTCCAAGAGTGTGTTCACTTGTTTTTCGGTGTACTGACGCCGGGGTTCAAAACGTTTGGCAATCTCTGTGAGCACGATATACTTATGTTTTTGCTGCATATGGAACGTAGTCATTGGGCCGCTTATACCTTCGGGAAAATAGTTGCGCAGCACACGTTCCCGTTCCTCTTCCGATATTTCAAAGGAACGCTGATGAATCGTATGACCTTGTTTCATAATCGGCGACACCCATGTTGCGGGAGCATGCAGGTCTTTATTTTTCAACAGTTCCATTAATGCCAGAAATATTTTGGCCTGCCTCTCCTTTTCCTTCAAAACGAATCGATGGTTTCGAATGGTAGACGCACTGCCGATGCCCAGAGCCTGTTGCACTTCTGCATCCTTTTTCCCTTCATAGAACTGGGCCAGCAGACCTCGCTGTACATCCGACAATCCGGTCACACTTTTATCCAGCTCCAGCAAATATTCAAATACAGAACCATGGACCTTCTCAATATGAACACCCATGTAACGAACCGCATCATAGAGCACGCCTTCGTCAGGGTAAACAATTCCCGGTTCTGTTGTAAAACCGCAACAAATACAGAAATAGGCCGTTCCTTCCTCCACATATCCGCGTTTGATCTCTTCGAGAGAGGCTGTCTGCAATCTTGAATCCGAGGCTTTCATCCGTCGCCGTCCTTTCTATCATTCATCTAATGTATTTTGATTTGTGAGTTATTTGGAGTTCCAAGTTAATTCTGTATTGATTCATACGAGGAATTAATTTAAAAAAACTCTATTTAATTAATTTGTTTGTTTATTTATAGACATAATATAATTATATTTGTTTATTGTCAAACTAACGAGGTAGATTAGATACCTCAATCATAATCCAATCTCCTGCAAAAAAAGAAAAAAGACTGCCGGTTCATTACCCCGACAGCCTTCATACCCGCGTTCATACTCCCTCAGTTACAATTTGAATCGTTCGATCATGCTCTGCAGATCCTCCGCCATGCGAGACAAGGCCGCTGAAGATGCCGCAACCTCCTCCATTGTAGCAAGCTGCTCCTGAGCAGCCGCCGATCCATCCTCGGTTCCCGCAGCAATCCGGTTAGAGAGAACCATCGTTTCGTTTACAGCTTTGTTCACATGTCCCATTCCTTGATCGATCTGACGGGAAGCTGTAGCTGCCTCCTCGGCCTGGGACGCAACGGTTCGAACCGCATCACGAATCGTCTGGAAGGCTTCTCCAGCCTCTGCAATCATCTGCGAGCTTTTCACCATACCTTCACCTGTACGTGCAAAGGTAGACTGAACAGCATGAGTCTTCTCATGCATCTCCCGCATAAGCTCATTGATTCGCTCTGCCGAAGCACCTGAGCTGTTCGCAAGCAATTTCACTTCGTTAGCAACCACAGCGAATCCCCGGCCATGCTCGCCTGCTCTCGAAGCCTCAATGGAAGCATTCAGTGCCAGAATGTTCGTCTGCTTGGCGATGGCTGTAATCTCCGCTACAATCTCCAGAATTTCATCGTTTTTCGCTCGCAGATCTTCGATGACAGCCTCCATATCCTTGCTCTCATCATTCACCTGCTGAATATGGGACACGGCCTGCTGCATCGTGACCATACCCGCTTCCGATTTGGAGGATGCTTCAATGGCAATACGTTCCGCATCTCCGGCTCTTGCAGAAATCTCCTTCACACCAAGTGACATCTCACCGACAAGTTGCTCTGTCGCTGCAAGACTTTCATTCTGCATCGTTGTTCCTGCAGCTGCATCTTGCATCAACTCCGCTACTTGCTCCGTTGCTTTCGAGGTCTGCTCAGAGCTTGCCATCAACTCTTCCGATGATGCCGCCAGCTGACTCGATGTATCATGTACTTCGCCCAGGACATGACGCAGTGAATTCGTCATGGTATCAAAGCTTTCTCCAAGCTGACCGAACTCATCCTTGCGCCGCAGGCCTACACGAACCGTCAGGTCCCCTGCACTTACTTGAGAAGCCGCTTGGGTTAACTGCTGCAATGGACGGTGAATGCTACGGATAATAAAGATCAACAGTACAATACCCACAATAATTGCTACGCCGACAAGTGTAAATGCACGAATCATAATCGGTTGAACGGACTCTGCCGCTTCGGAGGGAATCATCTCGCCGACAATTTTCCAACCCGTTGCCGTATTTGTGTAAAATACAGCCTCCATCGGTTGACCATCATATGTATACTTCACGGTTCCCTGATCTTTCGTATACATCTCGTTGATGTAACTTTGATCAGACTGAGTACCGGATTCAATCTTGTAATGAAACAAAAATTTCCCGCCATTATCCAGCATATACAGTTTCCCTGCTTTACCGATATGGATCTGATCCACTGTCTCCTTCAAATGATTCAAGCTTACATTGGCTCCAAAAACACCTTGTCCGTCTGCTAGCTTGGCCGCTGATGTCACCACCCATTCCCCAGTCGTGGCGGATTGAAAAGTATCCGAGATGACTGGCTCAGATTGTGATAGAGCCATCTTATACCATGTGCGTTCACGAGGATCATAGATCTGGTTGCCGGGATCAGGGGATTTCATCCAACTTCCATCCTCCGCTCCAGCCGTAAGCACCCCGAGTTCTTTATGGTTTTTGGACATCCGATCCATCTGAGCTTGAAGCGCAGGTGACTTGTTAATAATGTCTTCGGATGTAATACCCGATGCCATCTGTGCAGCGTTGTCCTTCTCCATATTGAGCATCTGATCAATCTGCAGACTAAGCATTTCTGTTTTGGCCTGTGCAGAACGAGTAATCTCCATTTTAACCTGATCTGCTGCCTTAAGATAAGCAAGCCACCCTACACTAAGACTAGGAACGATCAGGAACAAAAGGAACGCGGCAATCAGCCGTTTTTTTACCGTTAACGTAAACCATGATTGAAACCTCCCCTTCACTTTATGCCCTGTTTGAGGCTTTTTTTGAAGCCTTTTTTGAAGCCCTTTTCTCATTATCTATCTATCTCCCATCATTAAGTTCAACTCTTTTTATCGGAAAGTTCGCCGCGAAACATTATGTATCCATACTAAATAATTGCAATTTTTAATGATGTGATCCTATTACTTAGGTATACTCTCTTTTTGACCCCCTTGTTGGGATCGTTTACAATATTTATATAATGGTTTATTAAGAAACACTTGGAAGGAGAGGATTCCAATCTTACGTAAGTTTCACACGCAACAACCTGTATCTAGCAGTGGTTATTCATCCATGCTTCGCATGCTATTCGCAATCATTCTATGCACAGGCCCCGTATTCGGGCTGTTTAACAACCCTACGGTTTCTGCCGCGCAGACTACACAAGCCGTGCATATTGAAGTCAACGGAGAGCCGCAATTCTGGAACAACGCTCCGCTTATTCTAAAAGGTACAACGTTCGTTCCCTTACGGGATGTAGTCCAATCTGTTAAAGGGGATTTGAAGTGGGATGCTCGTACCAAAACAGCCGTAATCACCGTTGGCGGGGACAAGCTGGTGCATCAAGCCGGAAGTAAATCCATTAAAGTAAACCAGGTTTCTCTGGCCTCTCCGGTGAATTCACGCACCATTAACGGCACATTAATGATTCCTGTCCGTACCCTGGCGAATGCTTTGAAGGCTGATATTCAAGTCCAGCGAACGCCTTCAAGCCAGATGAATGTTGGTATAACGACTGACCAGGTTAGCGTGTTAAATCCTGAAGTGGCTAGCGTAGACACATATCTGCGCGAGATCAACTATCCGGGGATGGCTCTGATTGCACGGGACGGAGAAGTCTTGCTCAAACAGGGGTATGGTCTTGCTGACGAACAGACAATGAATCGTCCGGACCAGAAGACCCGTATTGCCTCCTTGAGCAAGTCATTCACTGCGGCTTCCATTTTGAGTCTCGCAGAAGCAGGTAAGTTGGATGTTCAAGATCCAATCTCCACCTATATTTCCGGCATCCCGAAGGGAAATCAGATTACCCTGCATATGTTACTGTCCCAAACGTCGGGCCTGCCGTCGGCCTTCGGTCGCGGGGAAGGCAATACACTTGAACAAACGGTAGAAGAGATTCGCCACAAAACGTTGAAGTTCGAACCCGGCAGTGCCTACCTGTACAGCAATAGCGGTTACGTGTTGCTTGCGTACGTTGTGGAACAGGTATCCGGCATGAGTTATGCAGACTATGTACAACAAACCATTCTGGAGCCGCTCGGTATGAAAGATTCGGGAGAAGCATCACGCAAAGTGCATACGAACAGCGGCTTTGTCAAACAAGGAAAAGGATGGACACCTGCACCTTACTATGTTTCACAATCCGGGTCAGGTACGATCTACTCTACCGTGGATGATCTGCTGAAATGGGATCGGGCACTATACACTGACCAGATTTTAAATCAGGAAACGATTGAAACGATGTATGAGCCCTATTCCAATAAAAATTACGGCTATGCCTGGATTCTCAAGGAAAATGGAACAAAACGCACCGTCTTCCATAATGGAAGCGGCGGCGGATTTTCCACAGCATTTTCACGTAATTTATCCGATGATATTACCATTATCCTGCTCGGTAATCATGCAGGCATGGATATGACCACACTGCTAAGTGATATAGAGACACGAACGGCCAAAGCTTTGCAATTGTGATGGTCGCTTGAAGCATCATAACGTAGCCGCACGAAGCCACCAATTCAGCGGGGTTGAAAGTTTGAGGTTGGTGTTTTGCATTTTGGTTAATGGTTGTTCTCTGATTGGTGTTGGCGGTTCGGGGCTAGAGTAGGTTGAGGTCAAGGAGTAGCTGAGATTGGGTTGCGGGTTGATTGGGGTTAGAGTTAGGTAGAGTTGAAGATTACGGTTGGGGGTGAGGTCTGCGTTGGCTACACAGTCTTCACCCACCCCCCTGTTTATTCTAACGATCTCAGATGAGCTTATTTGAGCGATAATCACCCTTCAGAAATTGTAAAGATCACCAGTAACCTTATCTTTAAAGCCCCCTAATCCAATTGGACACTCG
>NZ_JACLIC010000061.1:0-23158 GCF_019748695.1 Paenibacillus cucumis (ex Kampfer et al. 2016)
AGTAGGTGTCGCACTTCATATTACAATCCGTCCATTGTTTAAAATTTTTTCATTTATTAATAGTTCCAGTTCAAGAATATCTTCAAGTTGTCCATCTAGATTAATATCGGTCCCAATTTCATAAATTTTGTAAAGACTAATACAAAGTTTTTCCCACATACCAATTAACTTATTGATCTCTCTTCTGATTTCATCATCTGTGAAACTCTGCAAAAGATATTTTCTAGAAACAATAGGACCATTCAAAGACTTGATACTATTAAGAGTTTCAGTATAAGATAATGATTTATAAATTGGTTCCAATGTCTTTAATTTTTCAAGACCTTTTTTTAAATTCAGTAGCTCTTTTTTACAATTTTTGAGTAACTCAAGTGCATTCAATTTAATTATTTCTGGGATCCGATCTTTAATTCCAACATCCTCGACTACTACTTCTATATCAAAGAAACTCACTTCATTATTACTATTAGGTACATTTTTCAAAGCAATATCTAAGTCATTTCTTTTTATTGAAACACACTCAAATTTATTATCACTTACAAGAAAAGTATCATTTGAAATATCATATTGATGGATAAAAATAAAGTGACTTCCAATATTATTCTTATAATTAAGGTGATCGTAAGTCAAAAAATAGCAATTAGCTACAGCTGATACATAATTTCTAACTTTCAAAGCCTCTATTAAATTGGCTACTTCAAACTTTTCTGTAGTGTAATTTAAATGAAAAAATTTGATTCCAGTTCTATCTTCAAATATTTCATTATTAACCTTATTCCCTGTGACACTGATATGCGGGAAATACCCATTATTCATTTCTTCGATTTTTAAACCATATCCACCTAACAAGTAGAAAATATCAATTTCATTTAAATCAATTCCTTTTTCCTTTGCCAACCTAGCTATTATGTAATAATAACAATGATTTTTAGTCATGTTTCCCTCCTGACACATATAATATTACTAAATTATCAAGAAAGCACAAAAGTAAAACTTATTCATCAATAACAACTAATAAATCTTTACTAATTAAATCTTTTATAAGCTCCATGACCTCGTTCGGATCATATTCCACATTTTTAGTCAAAGTTTGGACATCACTTGATTCATTTATTAGCGGTTTGATTACTGAGTACACTGCATCGTTAATATAAAATGAAAAACTTGTCACTAAATTTACAATTAATTTTCCATCTTTAAATTCTTTAATCGTATATTCCGGATTTAATTTAACTCTCAATTGTCTCTCTCCTTTTTGAAATTCTAAGATATATAATGCAAATTCTCGAACCAAAAGAGCTAGGGTTACAGGAAAGTAGGTTCGAGAAGATGCTACATCAACTGAAAAATCTTGACGTACAGGATTCTACTAAGCCTCTTTTTCCATTATTTACAGCTTATTGCTACCATGTACCGATTAAAACGAAGAATCAATGCGTCGCTTGCAACTTATCCTTAACTGGAGATAAAAAACTTTTCAACTTCTGAAATCCATCTCCTATAACAAGCTCGGAAGTATAAAGGTCTCATTATTATTTTTAAGGCACACACTAGTGTTTCTTTTAAAAATATTATTGAATAACGAAATTTTTAATTATTAATTTTTTGAGTGACTATTTGGTGTAACGCCAACAGGAACTACTACAAATGTATTCATACCATAACCCCTCCTTATACGTTATTCACTAGTGTGCACTTTAAAAATAATAAGATTGCTTATTAATGATAAATCGTTTTTTACGGTGCCTTGTGGTTTTGTTGATTTACGCGCCTCGTAAACTTCCCGCACGCGTAGTCAAAGCCCATAACTGAATATCGAACAGTAAGAATATAAATATGTAAGCTTCTTTGACAACCTCTGATATGCTCTGCATCATCTTTTTCAATTTGTTCCTTTAATTTATATACCTATCAACTTCTCTAAATATTTACTTAGTATTCAAATAAAATACTAAATTAAGTATTATAAGTAGAATTTACCACATAATCTCCAAAATAACAATCCAAGATGTCAAATTTGCTCTATCCATTAATTTTTTTGAAAATAAATTCACTTACATTAAAAACATTAAAAAGGATTTCGTCATCTACCAGATCCTCATCATCAAATTCGAATCCAAATATACTTTCTATTAGAACAACTAATTTCATTGTATTTCTTGAATCCAGTCCTATGTTCTCCAAACCCTCGCTTAATTCAATCTCACGGTCAAGGCTTAGTAATTTTTTTATCTCTTCAGTAACAACTAGCTGAATATCGTATAATTGCATATTTCTACCTCCAATATAATATCTGGCTTTTTAGCTTATTTCAGTTTTAAAAAAATTCAATTTCAATAAAGATAGCTTTATATATAACATTTTCTAAAGGGAAATCTAATATTCCATTCAGGAATTGCTCGCTACTAAAGTTGTAAATTTAATGGTTTATTTGAGAGTTACATAAAAAATAAACTTAAACCATACTATTTCTTTCTTCAGAAAGCTTCATAGGGTACTTTATTATCTCCGAAATCATTTCCGGATTAAAATACTCAACCAATTGCATTCCTTCAATTGGATATGAATCAAATCTTACCTTGTACTCTTTAAAAGGAATTTTCTTTTGAGATTCAAATTGAAGTTTAAAAGGCTCATTCTGCAGATTGATGACTTCGGAAGGTTGTCTGTATCCAGAACGAATAATTTTTCTGGTCGAACTTGAACCTGTCCTCTTAAGTAAATGTCCGATTCCCTCTTTCTTCAACATGATAGAGTTGAATAAGTCGAGAGGCATGAAGTCTGAATAGAGGATTACAATATTCTGCGAAATCGTCATCTTATACTTATGCGAAAATAGAAATGACTCGCGAAGGATTATGTTATCTGTTTCTAGTTTCTGTTGTTTCGTAACTTTGACCTCCAGCCGATCCTCTGTAATTAACTCTAACAATTCCGTGGTTAGGTCTACAGATGAAACCAACATTCTAAAGATAATGTCTTCGTATAACACACTTTTCTTCATGAAGTTGTTGTCTCCTAAATTAAAGTCATTATTTTCTCATTAGTAGTATAAGGACATGTATCAAAATTTCTGACTACTTGTCATTTCATTTAAAAATAGTGTGTTACTATAAGAGTAGTACCTGTATGTTGCAGTAGTTTTCGTTTTTTTCAAATTCACCTATGCTCATGAATTAGTCTACACTGGGATGAATTCATAACTTAAATCATTTCGACTGTTTCTCTTTCTTTGGCCACCATGGAGTAAAATCCTCCCCTTTGGTTGATCAATTGTTGATAATTTCCTTTCTCCACTACTTCCCCATCTTTTAACAAGTAAATACAGTCAAAATCCATGATTGAATCCAGGCGATGCGTAGACAAGATGATTGTGCATTCTCGCTGTAAGTGTTTGATCGATTTAAAAATTTCCATCTCTGTCATTGAATCTACAGCCGATGTTGGCTCATCCAGCAAAATGATTGGGGGTTTACGCAAAAATAAACGTGCCAGCGCAATGCGTTGTCTCTCGCCCCCTGAAAAGTGACCTCCATTGGGGTCCAATTCAGTATGTATTCCATTCGGAAGATCAGAAATAAGCGTTCCGAGGTTTGCCATTCGTGAAGCTTCGACTACTTCTTCTTCCGTCGCTTCTAACTTTGCAAGTTTAATGTTTTCAAATAATGTTCCTTTGAAAAGGTACGCTTCTTGAAATGCCATCCCTATCGTAAGATTGATTTCTTCGCGGCTCAAATCTCCTATCAAACGGTTATTTAAATGAATCGAGCCCGTTTCATACGAAATCAAGCCCATTAGTGTTTTTAATAAAGTCGTTTTACCTGAACCGCTTGGTCCGACGAGAGCTATCATTTGACCAGTAGAAACATGAAAATCAATATTTTTAAGAATCGGTTTAGCTTCGCCAGGAACGTTCAAATCATTAACACTCAGAATTGGTTCTTTAGTACCCAAGTTCCTTTCCTTCATCTCTAGAATATACTTATTATTCTGATACGTTTCGACGGGCATTCCCAAAAACTCTTCAATACGCGAGATCGCTACTTCGCTTTTCATAACAGAACTATAAAGTGAAGCTGCAGCTAGTACTGGGGTTAGAACATTACTGAGATATCCAACAGAGGCTACCATACCTCCTAGTGTCATCGTTCCATGAAGGATCTGTCCGCTTGAATAATAGTATACTGTCAGTATGATAAAACTGACAGAAAGAGAGCCTACTTGAGAGGACAACATTCCGTATATCGTCTCAAGCGTACTTGACTTAATCAAATGCGAATAGACTTTTTTGTTTTTATTTTTTTCCCATTTTTCCAGTCCAAACACGCGAATTTCCCTAGAGCCTTCAATATGTTCAATAATCATGGCTCCCACTTCTTCGTTGTGAGAGCGAATCTGCTGAGAGTATCGAATCAACGGCTTACGAAAAAGCATGGGCAAAATAATAATAAATGGAACGCTTAATAGTGCAACTACGCCTAAAACCCAGTTGATAGAAAACAAAAAAATAAGAGCAAAGAGAAGAGTGACATACTGACTCACCACTTCTACTAAAATATTCGTTAGAAATTGCGCAACAACTGCAGGGTCCATCCCAACCAAAGCAGTATACTTACCAACCCCGTTCTTTTCAATGATATCTACAGGTATTTTACGAATATGCTGGATGATTTTTTCGCGGATGTCCAATGTATACCTTATATCCAAGTTCCGAAAAATCCCCGAGCTTACTATGTTCATGATAAAACCAAATGTAATAAGCGCTGCGCAAATAATAATAATAGGAATTAATTTACCCTCTTCCCCGCCTATTAGCACGTGATCAATCAAGTACGCAAGCAACATCGGTTGAACAGCTATAGATAGCAAACCCATAAATTTACACATATATGCCACGATTAAGAAAATTTTTCGATGTTCGACCAGACTACTAATACGTTGAAATAAACCATATCTAATCATTGCACTTTCCTCCGGCGAAATGATGGATAAACCGCTTAGCAATAGGCATCCATTCTTCATGTTTGATACCGTTTTGTTCAGTGAAAAAACTAAAATATCGATTATTAACGAAACTAGTCTCCTGAATCACGGTTTCCGAATAAAACTCTTTGAGATTAATGAGGTTAGCGGTTTGCAACTCCTCAAACTCTGTTCTTCTCGTATCAGAAATTAGGTGAGTGTCAGCATTTCTAATTTCGCTTATAATACGCGGTATCACTTTCTTATAATCGTAATAAAATGCGGCCTGTAATGCCCCCTTAGAAAGTTGCAACCGGAAAGAATCATTACATAAAATTCTCGAGCAGCATAACAATGCATTATCCATATCTATCTCCGGGAGATCACGGTCCCAGAAGCAGTTGACAAATAAACCGTCAATTTCATCATTAACCACCTCCATGAAACCATCCCATTTCGTGCAGACTACCGGAAGGCCATGAGTTTTCGCTTCAATTAAATTAAACCCGAATGTTTCACCTGGATCAGTTGACAGATTAAGAAGCAAACTAGCACTGCTCAACAATTGCGATTTTTCCTCCCCCTCAACAGGGCCAACCCATTGAACAATATCGAAGGAATTTGTACCATGCATCACCTTTTCTATTTGCAATCGATAAAGATCAATTTCCTCTTTGTTCCTTCCCGTGAATTCCCCTGCTACGATCAATCTAACTTCAGGGAAAGTTTTTCTTAATTCAGCAGTTAATTTTATAGCATTATGAATATTCTTAACCGGTTCTATTCTTCCTATCATGAGAATATTAAATGGCTTGTTTGCCAATGAACGTTGAACAGGATTGTGGCAATCGATAAAAAGCGGTATACATACAGTTTGTTTGTACACTGAAGACAGGTTTACTAGAGCCGTCTTGCAGGATTGCGTCGCAGCAATTACGATATCTTGTTTTCTAATAAGCGGAGCCAGTGCTATCCAATGCTTTAGCCATTTTTCCGATCCAACGGAGTGAGCAATGATAAGAAATCGAATATCAAGATTCATATGATTTCTGGCTAACAGTAAATAGGGAGTCAATTGAGGAAGGTTAGCAAAAATGATTTTCGTATCAAGATCAGCACACAGTTTTTGAAGCCTTAAAGAAGCGGTCTTGATCTCTTTCTTTTCTAACCATCTTTCAGGTGAACCATTAAAAAGTTTTAGAAACTTAATAGGAGGAATGCCTATCAGCCGAGTATGTTCCCCGATTAACCTTGTCAATTGAGAATCAATGACTCGTTCGTTGACGCGTTTAGGCCGTCCATCGATATAGGCCATCCTTATAAAATCTGTCTGTTCCAAAGACATTTTTGATTCGCTCCCCACTATCAAAACTCCAGTTAGTTAGTTCCCATGTAAGATCTTATTTCATCACATACGTATTCGATATCCGCTTTTGATAATGCTATACTCATTGGAAGAGAGAGGATCTGTTGCGCATACTCCTCACTCACCGGAAACGCCCCTCTTCCGTAACCGAGATGCTGGAAAGCCGGTGTCTGATGCACAGCTGTTGGATATTGAATGGCCGTTAATATTCCTTTCTTTTGCAAATGTTTTTTTAGGGCATCCCGTCTGTCCTCTTCCACTCTGATAACGTATAGATGAAAGACATGACTTTCATCTCCACGATGTTTAGGCACAATAACACCTTCAACATTTGATAAATTTTCACTATATATTCCTGCATTCTCACGTCTTCGCTCCGACCATTCGTTTAGATATTTTAGCTTTAGGTCAAGAACAAGCGCTTGCAACGGATCTAACCTGGAATTAAAGCCTGGAAACTCATGTATATACTTTAGTTCTCCTCCATGATTCCGGAGTTTACGAAATCCAGATAATAGTTCTGGGTGATTGGAGGAGATTGCACCACCGTCACCAATAGCTCCCAGATTCTTGTCAGGATAGAAGCTAAAACAACCGATACTCCCGATACTTCCAGCATACTTTCCATTTAAATGAGCCCCTGCAGCCTGTGCGCAATCCTCAACGATAAAAATCCCTTTATCCGCTGCCCACTGAACAAATTCGTCGATATCCACCATTTGTCCATATAGATGTACGGGTATGATCGCTTTCGTTCTTGAAGTTACGTTAGCTTTCACCTGATCCAAATCGATTAAATAAGAATCTCGCTCACAATCAACTAAAACTGGAGTTGCACCTGTATGATGAATGGCTTCAACCGTAGCAATAAACGTATTTGTTGCGGTAATTACCTCGTCCCCTTTACCGATCTCTAGTGCTTTTAAAGCAAGAAACAATGCGTCAGTTCCATTGCCAACACCCGCAACGCCTTTAACATCCAGAAAACTCGCGAAATGTTTTTCAAACTCTTTTACAGGAGCTCCGCCAACAAAAACACCATGTGCGCACAGTTCGTTAAAACGTTGTTCCCATTCTTGTCTAATCAACTGGAATTCATATTGAGGTGCAGAGAACAATACTCCCATTAAAAAGCCCCCTATTCGGTTTCCTTTAGCTTAAGTTGTGTATTATGATAGACAAACTTTAGAAAATCCAATTCTTTCTCCTCAAGGAGCTTAGTATAATTAATGATTTTATCTACATATTCCGGTTTAGGTTGACGACCAATTTTAAGTATATTAAGATTCAAAGAGTTCCATAATTTGGAAATATCCTCAATCGACTTATCCCCGTGTTCAATAACATCTTGAGTAAAACCTGCAAGACTTCTAAAACTTCCCCATACTAATCCACGTAATTTAAGAATTGACGTGATAGAAATAGAATTTTTACTTGACCACTCATTTCGTACTTCCTGAGTCCATTCCACACTTTCCTCAATTATCTCGCGGAATTTCCTTAGCGCTCTGGCACCGCCAGGAACATATTCCAAACAGTAGGAATTGTAGTTTCGTTCCGCAGAAAAATTAAGTCTTTGCTCGGAAGATAATGTCGACTCCTTATTTAGATGAATCGTATTCATACCAGCACAACCTGGAAATGCGCTTGCATGGATAAGTTCATCCATTGAGATTTTCCCAACGTATTTGATTACGGGATCTACAATATGGAAAGTTTGTGTTCCAGGTTCATATTTATAAACTAGCAAGCAATGTCCAAAAAATTGATTTTCAAAACCAAGCATTGATTCAGGAAAAAAACCAAGTTTTGAAGCTTCTACTTTGTAAATTACAATGTTTCCTCTTTCCACTTCCCTAATCAGAAGCTCATAGGGACCCACTACAAAATCTGATTTCATACCATAAATTGCTTCCAAATTGTAAAATGAAAAATTCCTGCTCGAAAGCAACATTGTAAGTTCACAGTTTAGATTCCAATAGTCTGCGATAAAATATCTGTAATCTCTGCCTGTCATGTTCAAACTGGTTACAACGGCGGAAGATAAGCACTCTAAAGCTCCCAAATTAATCACTTCAGGATTCATAACTTGCTTTAAACTCGCCATTTACTCACTTCTCCCATTAAAACCTCATTCTTCCGAATTTGATCAATCCAATGCATGGTTTTAATTGCTTCATCTAAAGTTACAATGCATTTACCTTTGCCTTCAATTTCCAATAGAAATGAAGTGTAAATTACCTCCGAAGCAAATCTAGAAAGTCTAGGAATTTCCCTCATCTCAGAGGTTGCTCCCCTTACATTCACAAAAGCCTTATCTTTATATACGACTACACTTCCTCTTTCGCCAACAATTGTCCAGGATGGCTTATCTACATTAGATAATGAATGGATTTCTATTGTTGCCAACAGGCCATTTTCGAAAGCAATCGTTGAATTCACATAATCGTCCGCATCCCCTTGATGCCATCCCATCTTATAAGACGAGCCAGTAAACGAAACCACCGAACCTAGATTTAATTGTTGTAGCTGATCAATTAAATGGACTCCCCAGTCCAGCAGAACCCCGCCGCCCTTAATATCCATTATTCTCCATTTTGGATTGTAAGATTGAATTCCAAATTCAACCCCCGCTCCATCCATATGATGGGAGCGTTCCAAAAACAAAACTTTCCCAATTTCACTAGATTTCAGAATCGATTGAACGAATTGAAAGTCCGGATCAAATCTGCGATTATGAAATAAAGTAACAACTCTATTCATTTCAATAGCTTTTTTTTGAATTTCAATGGCCTCCTGCGCGTTCATTGCAACAGGCTTTTCAATAATTAAATGTTTTCCGTATTGTAAGGCTTTTAACGCAATAGAATAGTGATATTGGGTCGGAGCGGCAATTAACACTACATCAATAAGAGCATCCGATAAAAAAAGGTCCAAGTTCGAATACGTCTGTAGCCCTCTGGCTTCAGCATGTTTCCTTCTCTCTTCCGTCACATCGTATATTGCCGTAAGTTCAAGACCTTCGACTTTTCGTATAAGTGAGTTGTGCATCAACTCTACAATGCGGCCATACCCAGCTATACCAATCCTCAAACTGGCTCCCCCTCTAGCAAATTCTCTACGAAATCCACCAATGAGCCTACAGAAGTAAGAGCACTCGGCTCCCATGTCTCATCTGGTATCACTACTTCAAATTGTTCTTCAACATAAACAGCGATTTGCATGACCATAAGGGAATCTATACCCAGATCCTCGAAAAGTTTACTTTCTTCATCTAATATTGCAGAAACCGTGAGATTTAATTCATTGGACATAATTTCTCTGATTTTCGCTTTAATTTCATCTCTTGTCATTTGTTATACCATCCATTTCTCTTAATATTTTTCTGCTTATCTTCCCATTTTCTGTTCTTGGTATTTTGTCAACTATCTCAATGCTTCCAGGCACTTTATATTTTGGAAGTTTGACATTACACCAAGCACGTATACTTAAGTTACTCACATTCTCCGCTACAACCAAAGCCTTGATACTTTCACCAAATACAACGTGCTTTTTCCCGAATACGACCACCTCTCTAACATTTTCCATTTGTAATATAGTATCTTCAATCTCGGAGGGATTCACCATATACCCCGAGACATTGATCACATCATCAATACGTCCTTTCACTTGCAAAAAACCGTCTTTCGTTAAAAAGCCCGCATCTCCCGTGTAAATCACTTTATCTTTCCTATGTACTAATATTTCTTCATCTGTGCAGGCTTCCACTAATCTCGTCTCAACCCTCATTGTATTTAATATTTTACCGACATTACAATTTTCTGTTTGGTTTACTCCTATAGAGATACACCCTAACTCGGAACAACCATATTGATGCCATAACTCTTGCGTGCTGGCCTTCAACAACATGAATGTTTTTTGAGGGATATATGCGCCTGCACTAACCACTTTATGAAACCTCATGGATTCTTTAGAAAAAGATAAGAGCAAACTGAATAAAGACGGAACCCCAAACACGATTGAATTTTTCGTTTCCTTTATCTTATGTATGATGTATTTAGGGTTTGAATTTGTAATAAGTATTGGAGGCTTGGTTCCTCTAGCCAGTGCCGAAAGCATGCCTGATATCAAACCAAAAGAGTGATGAATAGGAACCAGCACAACTGGAGTTTCATCCGCTCTCCAATCATGCATTTCGTTATAAGCGGTAATTTCTTCTTGAACTTCTATCCAACTGCGTGAAATTACCTTTGGCTTCCCCGTCGTACCAGAAGTCATCTGATAAATTGTTGGTTCAGTCTCCAACGCCATTCCTCTAAGTGGAATAACATCATTCAAATTAGAGTAAACAATCCCCCCGCAGCCTCCCAACTCAGCAATTTCCTTTGCTTTCGAAAGGGGAGTGTCCGCATGCAAGAGAAGTATCCCTCCTCCCCTTTCCATTAAAAATAGTAAGATAGCAAGTATTTCAAACGGGTGTCGTAGACATACAGCAATCCTCTTTCCCTGAGGAGAACAAAGTGCCGGGTTATTACCTAATAGATCCATTTGCCTCTGTAAATCTTGGAACAAAAACTCTTCATTATTAACGTTTAACATAACTCTCCCCCCTTGGACAGACTGTCCTATCAAAGCAACAATTCTCAATTTATTTGGCCAAGATGAAGGCGTACTACCAAAAGAGGAGAGAACTGCATAAACCCAACGATCCAGACCAAATGCTATACAGCCCGAATGTAAAATGGGATTATTAGGATCTATAATACCGAATGAATTAACCAGAGATGAACGAGTATTATTGAAGGATGCTATGGAAAAAGATTCTGTTCCTGATCGAACAACGGCAATCAATTCGTATTTCAAATTCTTTACAACCTGATGCAGACTTTTGCCTGTATCGTCAGAGTAATAAAACAAATCACTCGCCGATTCTATTTTCCCTGCCAACCCCATTTCACAAAACAATCCCCACACTTCTTCAATTAATTCTTTTCTCTTAGCCTCAACAAATTCCGGCTCCCCTATAACGATGATCTCCTTCATCGCAAACTCGTTCAGTCTATAACTGGATAGCCGCCATGGAGCCTCATGACGAAAACAGTTGGAGTCTGCTGTTATAACTAATGGGGTCTCGATTTCCCGATCCGCCAACTCCGCATAACAGTGCATACAAGTTGCTGTAGAAAGAGAAAACTTACTTTGCCGAGCAATGGAGTCGCTTCCTCCTGATTCTTCAACTTGATCGAGAGCTTCTAATAAATGCGGGAATTCCGAAACCATGAAGAGATTCTGAGGAAATGAACGAATGTAACCGCATCTTTTTAAAACCTGCGTCTCTATAAGCGAAGAATACTTTCTTTCATCTAATGTATGTTTTAAAGCAACTTTTTGTAACAGTCTATTCAGTGAATCATAAAGTTCCAATGCTACGCCACGTTTGACATTATGATTAGGCGAATAGATATTCGATAAGTCTTCATGCAAATTTGGAACGGTTACTTCGCTTAAATTATCTTTTAATATTTTGGTCGAAAATCCCCGATAGGATTGCTCACGAGAAATAAGTTGAAGCACAACATTTTCAATTTCTGCACGCTGATCGGAAGAAGAGTGCTCAACAACGACTTCGAAGTTCTCCTTATCAAATCTACATCCTTCGATGTTCTCAATACTGTAAATTAATTTGGACACAATCAGATCCGCTAATTTATTGTTAGAAATTTCGTTCATCGAAATCCGAGTTTCCATTAGAACCCCCACCTTCAAATAGCTTTTTTACAAATTAACAATAAGTCTGCCTTAATCTCCGATTCGAGATTCGCGAGGTTTTCTACTTTATCAAGTAACCTAACTAAATCCTCAACCTTACCGTTAATACCTAGTTTAACAATTAAAAATGCAAGACTGCTCCACCCTGTTTGGAGTATTTTCATTCTTTCTTCATTCAGATCTAAATTTAACTTCATCGTTTCTGATAAGTAAGAAAAAGCATATTCATATGCTTTTTTTCTTTTCGCCAAAACACCAAGTTGACTTAATTTCTTAGAGATCTCTTTCATAACTTTTTCAGTTCCGCCTAATTCAATTGCCTCGCTTAAATTTCGACTTACTACTGAGGATAATTCATTATCAAAATTCAAACAGGAATCGGCTAATTTGCGGAGTACATTTTCCTTTGTTGGTGAATGTAATTTTCCAGTGTCCAGAGTGAACCACATTGTTGCTTCAATAAAAGAAGAGGCAATATCTGCATGAGGTACACTTCCACTCCAATTAAAATAGGAATCTATTATACGACAACAGTCTTTCGTTTCTTGCTCAATAATGACTAAGTGCGGACGATGTTTAATTTTGTAACAACGATTCGGGTAATTTAAGTAGAACAAATCGACACAAGCTATAACCCTTTTATCGTTTATATTCTCGGGCATACTATTATGTAAACTATCAAAATTGAAATTTTTACTTTTAAAAAGAAACATATCTATAGCTTCTCCATATGTTTCCGTGAAATCCTGAACAAACGATTGAGGGGATAGATCCGTTGAGAAATAAGTTAATTCGTGATTTTCATCCCAAGTAATAGGCACATTCCATGCACCAAAATAAAGTGGCCGGTAATCTACAGGATAACGTCTCTGGTTTAATAGAAAAGCAAAACTATCAAGCAGACAATGTATCAAATTTCATCTCCCTCCCATCACCTAGATAAAGGAATTTAAGGGTGTAAGACATTACTTCTAAGTAAATATTATACATTCATTTCTCTATTTTGGGAACAAAAAAAATAATTTGATCTTGATACATATTAAAGAATAAAATAAAATTATATATTTTAATGTTAAAAAAATCTCTATATTCCACTAAAAGCAACATTTTAGTGACATATAGAGACTATTAGGGCTCATCAAACCAATTTCAGATCGTAAAATATATTAAGAAAAGGCTCTTTTAAGGCTCCAGAACAAGCTAGCCCTATTAGAACATTCCTAGCAATATGATGTGATTTTTTTACACTCCCTAGCCAGAGAGGATTATATATATTTAACATCACTGCTAGTTCATTCGTAACATTATTCTATTTTTTAGAACACAGCTTAATTTTCTACTTTTCACAAAGAGGCTTTATGGCAGTTTGGAGCGGGAAATACCTCCTATAGAGAGGTCCATTCAGCTAGAAACTCAACTCTTTATTGCCAATCTTGTGACAAACTTTTGACGTCAACGCAGAGGTAAACACGTATTTCAAATTTAATAAAAGAATTTCATATTTACGTCCCAAATCGTTAATTATTTTGAATAGCATAAAGATTAAAATGGTTAGTCCCCTTATACAACACATCTTGTTCTATATGAACTTGATAGTTTAAATCCCCTAAAAATTTCTCAATCTCCGACACCCTATTGTTTAAGTCGTGAATTTCCATTACAACTTGCCGGATTTTTGGCCAAGCCTCATCCGGAATACCTCTCAATATTTCCCACTCTGATTTCTGAGCATCTATCTTAAGTAGATCAATAATTTTAATAGGATGCTCACCCAACACACTTGCCATGGTACGAATTTCACATGTAAATATTTCGCTTTGTAAACGGTCATTCACGGATAAAGCCACTAAATGCTCTTTATCTTCTTTTACGTTGGTTGCATTTGTAATTATATTTCTAAGTGATTCCATCTCCTGATCTTCGTTAGGATGAAATGTTGACATACCTGAACTATGAATGTAATGAGTAAAAGTACCACTACCTTCTTTATTAGAAATACCACATTCAAATAAATGAACTTGATCTTTATACGCGTTTAGATTTTTCTGCAGGGCTTTGTAAGTTAATGGAGACGGTTCAAAAGCGTAGACTGTTATCCCCTTATTACGTTGTAAGGCGAACAATGAAAACAAGCCGATATTTGCTCCAATATCAAAAACACAGTCTCCATCACGCAACTCAATCCCATTAGACAAATAAGACTGTTTAACGAAAATATCCTCATAAAAGTGATCAGCATCCGTCTTATTCAAATATTCAACCTTTAAGCCATTCGGGAGTTGATATACATGCGACCCTGTCGAATCTTCTATATGCTCGTCTATTAGACTGCATATTGTGTCTATGCTATTGAATTTCTCAAAAAATTGCTCACGTATCTCCATCTGTATCTCAAACTCTTGTTCAAGGAACATGGTGAGCTGGGCAGCAAAAAGTGAATTCATTAGACCGAGCTCCACTAAATTATCACTATCCGATAAGTTATGGTGTCTGTAGAATCGTGAGATAAAATTTCTAATTTTATTTTTATTCTCTTTCGTCAATGTCATTTCCTCATTTCGTTTATTAAATTTAATCTTGACAGAGCAATTTCCCCAGTGTCATCTCTCGTTCATTTAAAGGTACTTGCTTATTCACAAGGACTTGCGTTAACAGCTGAATAGCTCTTTCTCGCTGTTTATTGGATAAGATATTTCTATGAAGATTAACCTCCCTATCTATTTGCTCAAGCTCAGTGTAGGCTTCAATCGCAGATTCGAAAGCGGACTCATCCAGATTTCGATTACGTGTTGTTACTGCAGCTTTCAAACATTGTGCCATAAATTCAATATCAGAATATTTTTTTGGTTTTAGGGCTGAGAGTGAAGGCAATTCATTGGCTATTCCAAAAGAATATGTACTAAATGGAGCATCATTTAACTTCAGTAAATTAGTTAAAATATGTTGAGGTCCTACTTCAACCATGACATCAATGTTATTTATGCTCAAATAATGTAAAATATCCATCCATTTAACCGGATGCGTCAAATGTGATAATAACAATTCTCTCACCGATTCGGGTGTAGTATAAGGAAGACCTGTTACATTTGACATAACTGGAAAAGAAAAATTGGATACCTTTAAATCTTTAAGCTCTCTTTCCATTAGATTTGCAACTGGTTGCAATATGGGACTATGGAATGGACCACTCATCATAAGTGGAGTTACTCCTCCCCCAAGCATAACAGCTGCATCTTCTGCTTCCATCACTGCTTTTGCATCCCCTGTAATAACTGTCTGCAGGGGAGCATTATAACAAGCTATGGAAACCTGACATCCCACAGAAGATACCTTCGAACAAATGTTTTCTATGAGTCCACTTTGCACATGATCGATAATCGACATCGAACCCTTTCCCGAATTGCAATAAGGAAAACATAACTCTCCTCTTAGTTGTAAGAGCTTAAGTGCATCTTTGAAAGATATTACTCCACTAGCAACAAGCGCAGAGTATTCTCCCAAACTATGACCAGCGACATAATCCGGTTCTAATTCTAACTCTTCTTTTAATACCCTGTAGGCTGCAACACTCGCTGTAACTATAGCTAATTGTGCCATATCAATTTGGCTTAGCTTTAATAAGCTTCCTTCGAAACACAACTTCGTAATGTCAATACCAGTCACATCATTAGCTTCTTCAAAAGTTTCTCTCGCTGAGGAAAACTGGTCATGGAGCGTCTTTCCCATTCCAACATATTGTGTTCCCTGTCCTGGAAAAATGAACGCGCTTTTCTTCATTTTCAAACTCTCCTTCGCTAACATCATTAACTCTATATTCATTTTGATGAGACCAATGAAACTACTATTGTAACAATTTAACATTATCACTTTATCCCATAAATGTATATTTATCATATTCTTTTACACAACAAAATAAGATTATATTCAATACAAGAAAAAAGGAATATAGAATATACTAGAAATGGAGTGACAATATGTTAAATTTGCGCTAAACTAAATTGGTTGCTACTTACTTCTTGAGAAGTGACTGAAAAGAGCAAGTTAAGATATAGGTGAAATTTTATGAAATTAGGTTAACTAAAATATATAAAAGGAGGACATTAATATTGAGCTCAATTGTGGAATTAAATAATATAACTAAACGTTATTCTAATAAAGTTGTTTTATCGACTATATCGCTGACTATAAATCAAGGCCAAACACTTATTTTGCTAGGCACAAACGGTTCCGGTAAGAGCACCCTTATTAGAATAATTGGTGGTTTTATTCACCCCACCACTGGACACCGCATTGTCAATAATTCGCAGCAACCAAAGATAGGCTTCATGCCGGATCGCTTTCCCAAGCATAAATTCACCTCCCAGGAATATTTAATACATATGGGTTGCATTCAAGGTCTAAAAAAAGATTATCTGCACCAAAGGATCAAGGAATTACACTCACTTTTCCATTTACAGCTGAGTGATCAACCTATGCGGTATTTCTCTAAAGGCATGCTACAGAAAGTTAATATGATGCAGAGCATATTATCCAGACCAGACTTGCTTCTACTCGATGAACCTTTATCAGGTTTAGATGTATCCTCTTCACTCGAAATGATTAGCGCACTGCAGGAGTTAAAAAAACAGGGGGTTACGATTGTAATTTCAACTCATGAACCTGCCATGCTCCAAAGAATAACTGACAGGATCGTCACAGTAAAAGATGCTTCACTGTTTGAACATGAAGAACAACAAGTTTTTAATGAAGGAGCTTCTCTTGTAATTTGTAGGTTTAAAGATATGAGTCTGGCTAATCAATTTTCATCCCATATAGGAGTGATATCCAGCTCTACTGCTAACAGCCTAACCAGTTTCTATGTACATGAAGACTCCTGTGATACCCTGCTTTTAGAAATATTACAAGCCGGTGGATCGATAATTAACATTGACAGGAAGGGAGTCTAACTTAAATGTTACACATCTTATTTTATTATCATAGGTATTATCAACGTTCTTATCGTTATGTAGCACCACTCACTTTGTATCTTATAGCTGTTTTTTTCCTGTACGGGGTTGTGCCAAATCCAGTCATGGATAGCTATGCGATTACGTCCACCTTTCTTTTTTTTGTTTCGGCTTGGTTTTGCTACGGGTTTATTGATATTGAAGATGAGACACAACAAATTATTACTTTCCTTCATTCTAGAAAGTTAACTCTTCTTTATGCCTTAAAGCTTCTGTACATATGGTTGTTCACTCTTCCAATCTCAACGTTCGCAATTATTTACCCTATAATATTTGATAAATTTGACTATACTCCAAGTTTTCAACAAGCTTTAATTGCCTTCAGTTGTCATCAACTATCAGCTTTGCTCGGAATCTCAATAGCAGTATGGTTTAATCAAAAGCTCTTCAGAACAACCCGTTTATCTTTTTTTGGACTATGTACTATTCTTTCAATTTCATTAGGAGGCCAAGGTATTATAGATCAAACTACTCCTATTATTTCATGGATAATTCCTCCTTACCGAATAATTCTGTTCATACTAAGTGATGACAATAAAACAAACAATGTTCTAACACCAATAGAAATTGCATCCCCCGTTATTTATATAACAATTTTGATTCTTTCTTTCCTTCTGGTTATGAAGAATAGGAAATTTGAGAATAGCAATAAATAATTTTTGTTACTCATATAAGCGGCTTAGGATAATAATTAGAATATCTGAAAGCCGCTTTTTTTGTAGTATGATAATCTGACGAAACGTCCGAACAGTATACAACAGCATTTTTAAGTAGATTAATAGACATATTTTCAGGCATTGTTGTGATAGAATAATCTACATCACACAAACTGGTTCACGCCATCTAGAGATAGATCTTCACTCTTTAATTCATCTATTCGAACCATACCTTTACGAAACGTAGTCAAATAATGTAATGTACTCTGGTACATTTTGAAGTTGACTCGGTTCGTGTTCAAGTATAAGCATGCCTTCTCTCTCTTCCAACTCCCTGAAACCTGAAAGTTTATAAGTAAGTAGCATCATCCGATTACGGCCAGTAGGTAGAAACTCCCCCCGTAATATTTTCCCAGCATTATTGGCAAGTTTGGCTATAAAGTTCAACATTACAGCCCCAATCCCTCTCGAGATAACTCGACAGGATACCAAAAGTAGTTTCAGGGTCCAACAATCATTGTTGCATTCCAGAAGTGCCAGTCCTACTTTACCATAGGTTCCAAATTTATCATCTAGACCACAAATTATAAGTTTATGATTAGGAGAATGTGATAAAGCTTCAATTTCCTCGTAAGAAAATGTATAGCCGGTTGCATTCAATTGATTCGTTCTTACAGTTAATTCCTCTGCCCTCTTTAGATCATCTCCTTCAGCAAAGGAAAGAGTAAGTACCATATCGAGTGAATACAGGAACTCGTCTTGCTGACCTTCAAAACGATCCTCAGCGCTCTTGCGCACAATATCGTTTAAGTACATCTGTCTACGATTTATGGAATCCTTTGTAAGGAATGCGGGTGAGAATTCTGACATTTTAAGCAAGTTAACTGTCTCCACAGCGTCTAGACAAAAAACTTGTGGATGATGGAAAGTCACTTCTTCTCGTTCGAAAAGTTGATCATCAATAAAGGCTATCGCATCCATATTTATGTTAATCAGATTGGAGATAGTTTGGACTGAACTAGATTTGTTATTCCAGTTAATCTGCGGGTAAATGAAATATTCTTCGATACCCAATTCTTTCAATTTCTCCATTGCAATATCATATTCATTCCTACTAGCTATCGACTGAAGTATACCTCTCTTATCTAGGCTTATAATGACATCAAGAATGTGTGAATGTAGCTGAACCTCAGAATTCTCCATAAGAATTCCATTCCATATGGTGTGATCTAAGTCCCAAATCACACATTTAATATGGCGTTTGGCCTTAGTCTTTATTTTCTCATCAATTGGAAAGGTCATGGGAAATATTCTCCTTACTTTTCTCCAAATTAGCAGCTTTTCTTGATGCTCGACGGACAGTAATGATTTCTTGTGTTGCAATGAGTATTTCGTGCATTTGTGTCGTTCCCTCTATAATTTCATTAATTTTGGCATCACGATAGTATCTTTCAATTGGATAATCGTTGTGACATCCATTGGCCCCATGAATTTGCACTGTATCACTTGCAATTTTATTAAGCATGGTCGAGGCAAAATACTTAGCTGACCAAGTTTCCATGATGCTGTCTGGATCACCTGTATCTCTCAAATACCCGGCTTTATAGCAAAGCAACCTGGCAGCTTTAATATTTACAGTCATTTCTGTAATCATCTTTTGAATCAATTGGTTCTCCCTTATGGGCCTACCGAATTGAATTCTTGAATTTGCATAGTGAGCTGAAGCTTCAAAACATGCCTGTGCCAATCCTACACTGCCGCAAGCAATCGTAAATCTACCGTAGTCAAGACATGGTAACGCGATATGTGATAATCCCATCCCGACTTGTCCAAGAAGATTTTCTTTCGGGATCCTGCAGTTGTTAAATCGTATTTCAGCAATCATAGAAGCCCTTGCACCTAACAGCCCTGACATAGGTATAACATCAAATCCAACATTGCTCTTCTCTACTAAAAATGCAGTTGGCTTCCCATCATACTTGGCAAAAATGAGAAACATTCCACTTATTTGACCCATAGTTATCCATTTTTTCTGACCATTCAATACATATTCGTCTCCATCAAGTACGGCAGTCGTTTCAATGCTTTTAGCATCACTACCGACATTCGGTTCGGTAAGTCCAAACGAAGCCAATACCTCACCGGAAGCTAGCTTCGGTAACCAGTAATCCTTCTGACTTTCTGTTGCCCATCTCAGAATTCCCAATGCCACCATACCTTGTACCGTCAACAAGCTTCTCACTGAGGAACATCCTCGACCCATCTCTTCATTAAGAATACCTAATGTAACGTTATCCAGCTCCATACCACCGTACCTCTTAGGAATCATGGAGCCTAGATAGCCCTTTGCACTCATTATATGTATAATTTCAGGATGAATTTGCTCCTGTTTATCGTTATAAGCTGCGCGAGGAACTATCTCCTGGTCAACAAAATTTCGAAATTCATATTGCCATGTTGACTGTTCTGATGTTAATTCAATCTTCATTACAATCCCCCATCATTAAGCAGATTTTTCAGTTGGTGGTCTTTTTCTGAATCAGACTGACCATCTGATTTATTGTCCTGAAGTTGGACAGATCCATGTCCTGAATTTCGATTGTTATAGCGAATTCTTTTTCGATAAACATAACCAGCTGCATAGCAAATAGGGAATTAACAAATCCCTGTTCAAAAATGTCATCATCATCTGTCAACTCACAATTACGAAAATAACGGGTTAAGAAAACTTTAATCTTAGATTTTATCTCATCCATCTTATTCACTCTCCACTAAGAATTTCTGATCATAGTGCTCTCTATTAATTAGGGATACACATAAAAACCCTGACCACTTTTTCTACCATATAATCCTGCATCAACCATCTTCTTCAGTAATGGACAGCAACGAAATTTAGAATCCTGATAGCTTTCATAAAGAATGTTTAAAGAATGAACCACTGTATCCAAGCCGATTAAATCTCCCGTTTCCAGAGGTCCCATTGCATGCCCGTAACATTTTCTAAAAATTGCATCTACATCCTCTGGTAAAGCTACTTGATCTTGGACAACAAATGCAGCTTCATTAATGAACAAGTGTGAAATGCGATTTGAAACAAAACCAGGATAATCATTAACTATAATTATTTCTTTGTTGATGCGTCTCATGAACTTTTCGACTGCATGAATACAACTGTTAGAAGTATGGTACCCCTTAATTACTTCCACTGCTCTCTTAACAGCTACTGGATTCATGAAATGAGTTCCTATCACTTTATCTGCTCTCTTGGTTAATGCAGCCAATTTGGTAATTGAAATACATGAAGTATTGATCATAAAAATGCACTCTTCTTTACAAACATCATCAATAATTGTGTAAATTTCTCGCTTCACTTCCCAATTTTCAGTTGCATTTTCAACAACAAAGTCAACATCTCTCAATAAAGAGTAATCCGTCCCAAAATGGATACGTTGCATTATTGAATCAGATGCCTCCAGAATCTCAGAAGAATTAAATAATGAGCGGAAACGTAGATCATTTGTAATTCTTTCTCTGGATTCCTGCAGTATTTTCTCGCTGACATCCAGTAGTACAACTTCTAGACCGGATTGAGCGAGGTTCTGCGCAACACCGCAGCCCATAATGCCCGCTCCAATAACGCCAACTTTAGTCATTTTAATTCCTCTTTCTGTGGAGTTATTTGAAGAAGCAACCAAAAATTCAAGTTACTTCTTCCGTAGCTCATAACCAATCAAATATAGTGTTAAGAACTTGTACTGTGACCTTAACCACTGTAGATATTCCAGCTTAATACGACTCTTTATGATATGGATATTAAGATAGATCACATAGGAAAGCTAAAAACTCCCGTTCCTGATCTACTGCTTTTTTTATCCCTTGCTTGATTGACTCCACCAAAAGCTGGTTATCGTTTGCACGTTGATATTTCACAAGCATAAAATTACTTGAAACCCATTGTCTAATAATCCCTTCAATCAGGCTATCACCCAATAGAACGTTAGCTTCAGTTAATTCGCAACTTTCCTTATAGCTTTTCCAGAACACACCTCTCATTTTATAGATAGAAGTTAATGAGATATTATTCTGCATTATCCAGCTATCTCTTTTGGCTTTTGTCCAGTGAAAGCTTGCATCTAGATCATCAATGAAACTCTTCACAGCAAGATGTATTGAAGAGTGATCATTTGGGTACAAATAAGCCATATAGGCCTGTGACACTTTTTCCTTAATATAGGAGTTTAACACCATAGATTTATAACCGTTTTGTTGGAGCATATAATATGAGAATCCTGACGTGGATGTACCCGCAGCTAGTAAATCTTCGAATCTAATTTCCCCTAAATACTTGGCAGTAGGGTCAGCTAACAAAATACGATCTGTTGTCTCGTTATAGCCAACCAGGAGAATAACGTGTGTAAAACCAGAGTTCTCATGAGTTAACATCACTTTTGGAAAATAAGTTAAACTTGAAGAAATACAAGAATAAAAAGATACATGCCCTTGACTCAGACTTCTAATCAACTCTTCTTTACTCGAATTAATTGCAGGGACTATGTCAAGACCATAGGATTCCGTCAAATTATATTCACTTGCTGACATACGGGCAGCTAGATTCCCGTAGTCGTATCTTAAAGACCAGTATCCTATTAAAAAGTAATTCGGATTCATCCCAATATGTTTAAGATATGAGACTACACATGAGGAAAGGCATTCCATTGGCGCAAGTAAAGTCAAGCTCTCCTCTTTAAAAATAACGGGATTGAATATCACCACCGAGCCTCCTTCTCTACAGAAGATTTCCTGCTTCTTTTTTTGTGGGAAGCCTAAGAGATTCATTAGATGACTTAATAGAGCATCGTATATTAGCAATCAGCTGTTTTGCATTCATATATAATTTTCTTTAACACAGAAGCTATAATTTGTTGCCAATCTATATAAATCCATTGAGGCAGCTCCTTTCTCGAATCATTGTAGAATGTTTAATACTTTAATGGTATTGGGTTTATTGAGCTAAAGTAATCAGATTGTTCCCTCACAGTGGATAAGCGAAAAAGCTCTATAGGCTCGATTTCTATTCCTGCCTCATCCAGATCGACAGCAAGTGTTAACAGAGAGATAGAAGTACCTCCAACTTCAAAAAAGTTATCATTTACTCCAACAACATCTGTATTGAGGATTTTTTTCCAAATTGTTAATATCTTTTCTTCAAGTTCGGTTTGAGGCGATTCGATTTGAACGTTTTCGCTAAGCCTTTGCGGGATCGGAAGTGCGCTACGATCAATCTTGCCACTGGATGTCCGGGGTAGTGCCTGCAATCTCATCACCTGGCCCGGTACCATGAAGTCTGGCAATTTCACGCGCAAGTGTCTCCGTACTTCGGCTTCCTCCACCTCTTTGCT
>NZ_JACLIC010000062.1:0-16056 GCF_019748695.1 Paenibacillus cucumis (ex Kampfer et al. 2016)
GGACGCTTCGCTCCTTCGTGAACCATTCCACCTCTCCGCTTGTTCCTACGGCGCTATTTTTTAAAGGCCTAAACCCTTTGCGTTGCTCAGTGGCAACTGTACAAGCGGTAAACCTGAACCAATCCTTAGCTTTCCGCATACGCGGTACAGGTCTTCAAGTCTTTGAGTAACATTGATTTTAATTCTTGCATTGATTCCAGGCTTCACACCTAGTGAAGCCTACGCCTTAATTACCTCATCCACCAGTTTGAACACTGGCGGAGGGAAAGATTTGAGCTGGAGAAACGAAGTGCTCGCCTTTGCAACCGGAATGTGTCCTTTTGAAAACAAGGATACGAATCCAAACATTCCGGGGGCAACAGCGATCGAAAGCCAAACTTTCCTGGAGCCAGCGCTCAAACGTTACACTTATTATTTCGTTAAACGTTTATAAATATCGACGTATCTTGCCGTTGTCGCTTCCACGACCTCTTGCGGAAGCGGGTCGGGCTTGCTGTTCTTGTCCCAATCGGTGCCTGCAAGATAGGTACGGACAGGCTCTTTATCCATGCTGTCGATCTCAATGTCGAGAGCATAGTTTTCTTTTGCCCAGAAGCGGGAGGCATCCGGGGTGAAGATTTCATCAATCAGGATCACCTTGCCATCCACAATGCCAAACTCGAATTTGCAGTCTGCCAGAATGATACCGCGCTGATCACAGTAATCACGAGCAAACTCATAGAGACGCAAGCTTTTCTCTTGAAGCTCGATAGCAAGCGCATCTCCAACAAGCTCTTTCATACGCTCCATCGGAATGTCCTCGTCATGACCAACGTCATTTTTGGCAGCTGGTGTGAAGATGGGCACTTCGAGCTTGGCATTTTTGCGCAGGCCTTCCGGCAGTTTGATTCCATTCACTTCTCCGGTTGTCTCGTACTGTCTCCAGCCACCACCAGTGATGTATCCGCGCACCACACATTCGATATCGATGCGCTCTGCTTTGCGTGTAACCATGATGCGGTTTTTGAGCAATTCAGGTTCGGTGACCAGATCACCCAGTTGATTCACATCGGTATGAACCACGTGGTTTTCCATCATGCTACCTGTCAGTTCAAACCAGAAGCTACTGAGTTGATTCAGCACATTACCTTTCTCTGGAACCGCCGGGTCGAGCACATAATCAAATGCTGAGATGCGATCCGTTACCACAATAAGAAAATGCTCACCCAGATCGTATAGCTCGCGTACTTTTCCTTTGTATAACAGAGGTGCTTTAACAAGATCTGCCGCCGTGGACAGTGCCATGGGGTCACCTTCTTTCAGGAGATGTAAATTATACGTCCAATTCCCCTCATCACGCGGGGCCACTCCAAATGCAGAAGAACCTTCCGATCGCTGTTATCCCCGGATTTTTCTGATCCAATTGTATGAGGGGAAAATTCGGTGATAAAGGCGAACGCTTCGCTTCTACAGGTTTTTTCTGCATTCTCCGTTCCAGCGTGAACACATAATCAACCTATACTTTTAGTGGGGTATTTCTGTCCTCTACGTTCCCTGCTAGCCCATCATTCGTTCTCTAACCTTATTAAGGGAATATATTAATCGTTTAGTCGTTCAAGCCGAGTTTTTTGAAAATCGTATCTACGTGTTTCAGGTGCCAGGACGGGTTAAATGCATCTGCAATTTCCTCGTCGTTCAGCACAGCTGTAATTTCCGGTGTGGACTTCACGATGTCCTGGAATTGACGTTGTTCTTCCCATGCCTGCATGGCACGTGGTTGAACGGTATCGTATGCTTGCTCACGGCTGAAGCCTTTGTCGATCAGTTTCGTCATAACGCGACCGGAGAATGGCACGCCGAAGGTACGTTCCATGTTGCGTTTCATGTTTTCCGGGAACACAGTCAGGTTCTTCACAATGTTACCGAAACGGTTCAACATGTAGTTCAGCAACATCGTTGCGTCCGGCAAAATGACACGTTCTACGGAAGAGTGTGAGATGTCACGCTCGTGCCACAATGTTACGTTCTCGTATGCAGATACCATATGTCCGCGGATAACGCGGGACAGACCGGAGATGTTTTCACTGCCGATCGGATTGCGCTTGTGCGGCATCGCGGAAGATCCTTTTTGACCTTTGGCAAACGCTTCTTCCACTTCACGGAACTCGCTCTTCTGCAGTGCACGTACTTCTGTAGCGAACTTGTCCAGAGAAGTTGCGATCAGTGCCAGCGTAGCCATGTACTCCGCATGACGGTCACGTTGCAACGTTTGCGTGGAGATTGGTGCAGGCTTGGTACCCAGCTTCTCACAGACAAACTCTTCAACAAATGGATCGATGTTAGCATACGTTCCAACGGCACCGGAGATTTTACCGAACTGTACGCCATCCGCCGCATGGCGGAAACGATCCAGGTTACGCTTCATCTCTTCATGCCACAACGCCATTTTCAATCCGAAAGTTGTTGGCTCCGCATGTACACCATGCGTACGTCCCATCATTGGCGTATGCTGATATGTCAGTGCTTTTTCACGCAAAATTTCGATGAAATTAATGATGTCTTTTTCCAAAATTTCGTTCGCTTGACGCAGTACATATCCCAGTGCCGTATCCACCACGTCCGTGGAAGTCAGGCCGTAGTGAACCCATTTCCGCTCTGCACCCAGGCTCTCGGATACCGTACGTGTGAACGCAATAACGTCATGGCGTGTTTCCTTTTCAATCTCATAGATACGATCAATGTCAAAAGAAGCGTTCTGGCGAAGCAAAGCTGCTTCTTCCTTCGGGATAACTCCAAGCTCAGCCCATGCCTCGCATGCACAAATTTCAACTTCCAGCCACGATTGGAATTTGTTCTCTTCTGTCCAGATGGCTCTCATTTCGGGTCTGCTATAACGTTCAATCATGAATTTGTATGCCTCCATAGATTAGTTTGTTCGATCCATTGCAATCCTTCTTCGACATCCTGACAGAGCAGGTTCACATGCCCCATCTTACGTCCTGTCTTCGCTTCGCTCTTGCCATATATATGAAGCTTAGGGATAACACCGAGTTCCATCGCCTCTTCATCAGGTTGCCCTGTTCTTGCGATGATTCCTTCCAGATGCTCACCAAGCACATTGACCATAACGACGGGACTTAACAGCGTTGTATCCCCCAGCGGTAATCCGCAGATGGCACGAACATGTTGCTCAAACTGTGATGTGGCGCAAGCCTCCATCGTGTAGTGTCCGGAATTATGCGGCCTTGGAGCCAGCTCGTTCACATACAGTCTGCCGTCAGCGGCTACAAACAGTTCGACCGCCAGTAATCCGACAGCTTTCAGGGATTCCGCAACTGCAGCGGCCAGTTTCTGTGCTTCCAGTTGAATGTCTGTAGCCACTCGCGCAGGTACGATGGAAGCATGCAAAATGTTATTCACATGAATGTTCTCCGCAGGCGGGAACGTTTTGATCTCTCCGCTCGTGCTACGAGCAACAATGACTGAAATCTCGCATTCGAACTTGATGAATTGCTCCAGCACCAGCTCTGCTCCTGTCGATGCAAGCTCTTGATAAGCCTCTTCAGCTTCCGCTGCGACACGAATCACCCGCTGACCTTTGCCGTCATATCCGCCAGTCACTGTTTTCAGCACACATGGAACTCCTAATTCACTCACCGCAGCATTCATCGTATCCAAACTGGTAATTTCGCGGTATGGAGCAACTCTGACACCAGCGGCTTCAATCGCACGTTTCTCACGCAAGCGATGCTGGGTCGTGTATAAAAGGGAGCTCCCTTGCGGCACGGATGACTCACGCTCAAGTAAAGCCGCCACTTCTGCATCCACATTCTCGAATTCATACGTGATCACATCGCATTGCCGCGCGAGTTCTCTTGCTGCCTGTACATCGTCGTATCCAGCTTCAATCTGCTTCGCAATCTGGCCACAAGGTGAATCCGGTGTTGGATCAAGAGTAACGAAACGATACCCCATCGCCGTTCCAGCAAGCGTCATCATGCGTCCAAGCTGCCCGCCGCCAAGAATACCGATTGTTGTATGTCCGGGTAATAAGACGGGTTGTCCCTGCCCTGTTCCCTTATCCTGTCTGGTTGCCTCGTTACTCATAGCTCATCACTGCTTTCCAGTACTTCTTGTTTAATCCGTTCTCTGCGAGCTTCGGAGCGGCGCTGCACCTCCGGGTCAAATGCGCCAATGATCTGTGCCGCGAGTAAGCCTGCATTTGTCGCACCCGCTTTGCCAATGGCTACCGTCGCTACCGGGATGCCGCCAGGCATCTGCACAATGGACAGCAAGGAATCGAGACCGTTCAATGCTTTGGATTGAACCGGAACACCGATGACGGGAAGCATCGTTTTGGATGCCACCATACCTGGAAGATGAGCCGCTCCGCCTGCACCAGCGATAATGACCTTGAATCCGCGGTCGATCGCCTGCTCTGCATATTCAAACATCAAATCCGGAGTGCGATGTGCGGAGACGACCTTTTTTTCATAACCAATCTCAAGCTCGTCCAGCACCTCGCACGCATGTTTCATCGTTTCCCAATCAGACTTACTGCCCATAATTACAGCAACTTGCACTGACATGAATACATCCCACTCCCATCTGAGCATTTTAAAAAAAACAAAAAGTCCGCTACCCGCGAAAATATTACATTTTCTCCGGACACCGGACTCCAAGAAATACGTATCCCGCATTTGGGCATGCCAAAAGGGGCTTGCTGTCCGCAATCAACCATGCGACTCTCAGCCGTATCTCCTCGTAGTCCGGAAATTTACGGTTTCCGGGTAGATACTTCCGGGCCCTATTCCCGGCGTTATACGAGCAAATATCTATTCGTTACATCTTTGTTTACCATGTTCCACAATCATACAGCTTTCGTTCCTACTCGACCTTATTTTAACCTGATCGACACATCTAACATTCTAACAATCCCCTACAGCGTATGTCAACTTAAAGACGAACATTTAACATATTGACAAATCTAATGTTCGGGAATTAGTACAGTGTTATACAATAAACTCCAAATTCACTTGAAATACCCCATCCTGTTGCTTCAAAATAAAATAAAGAAAGCCGGCTTCTCTTCAATTTCTCGAAGACAACCGGCTTGTTCACACGGGAATGGAGTACAAGTACATCCTCCCTCTTATTTCAATATCATTTTACGATCAATACAGGAATCTGAGCATGTTGTACTACGTTGTGACTGACACTGCCCAGCACGAATTCACGGATTCCGCCTAAACCTCGGGAACCAATAATAATGATATCCGAGCCGTTTTCTTTGGCATAGTCCAGCAACACCTCTGCTGCAGCCCCTTGGATCAGATCTACATTTGCCGTAACACCGGCAGCCTGAATACGCTCTTTGGCTTCATCCGTCGTTTGCACAGCCAGATTGTAGTAATCGTTGTTGAGTGAAGGCGGCAACGGCGCCAGACCTTCCCCAATAAATACGCGCGGAAAATCAAATGCATGAATGACATCAAGCACAGCCCCCGGCGATGCCTTCGCAAACTCGATTGCACGATCCAGTGCTTTATTTGAAGCTTTTGACCCATCATAAGCTACTAAGATTTTGGAAAATAACATGTAAATCCCGTCCCTTCCTTATATATGTAGAACCCGAAGCAAGCCTCGGTCTGACATCTAAATCCCTTACAGAGCCTGGAACCATGTAACTTCTTAAACCTTCACAGGTTAAAATGAACCACTTGATAAGAAACAATTTACATAATAAACTCATTCTTCCCTAAACCATCACTGCAAAAAGTAACCATACATCACTGCATTCAGAAACACGAGCAACGGAATGCCAATCGTAAAGCTGGGATGTTTCGTTTTATGCCTTTTCCGATACATCGCAATCCAGACACCTAATGCACCACCGATAAAGGCTAGCAAAAATAACGTTCGTTCAGGCGTGCGATCCCGCCGCTGCTGTGCACGTCTCTTGTCGTCAGACATGACCAGATATGCGACAACATTAATAAAGATAAACCATACGATAAGTCCGGTATGCATATGCGTTTAGCGGTCCCCCTGTCCCGGGACATCTCCCTGTCTCCATTATAATCCCAAGACAGGCAGATGATCAACGCGGGCAGAGAACCGCACTATTTTACATAAACGAGAATTTTACGATTCCTGTTTCGGAATCCCGTTCAGGCTCGGTACCCTTTTGGCTGATTTCTCCGGGGTCACTGCGATATTCTCTTCCCGAATGCTGTCCTTATTCTGCTGGTTATTGCGTTTTTCCGGTTTGTTATGCGGCATCTCAGGCTCACCTCCTCCGCTTACGTTGCCTGAAAACGAAGCTTCTTATACGAAGGAGGCACCTGTATTTTAGGCTTCAGGGCGCACGTCTAGTTGTTCCGGTGACTGTTTAGAAAATGATATAACGCTCCGTACAGGTTGGCATCATTTCCAAACGTACAGGCTGTAATCTGTGGGCTCGCCTTATGCAATGGGTTAATTCGCTTCAGTTCATCTATTGCCCATTGGATTCGCTCCAGCACAACAGGCTGTGCACTAATGCCTCCTCCAATGGCAAACACTTCAGGGTCGAGAATGTATTGCAGATTCATGATCTGAACCGCAATCTGTGTGCAAAAGGTATCAAATACACCGCACGCCTCCGCATCTCGCTGATTAATAAATTCAAACACGGCCTCACCATCGGCAGGGTCATCCAGCCCCTTTAACTCACCAATCTGTCTGACCATCTCTACAGCCGAGCTCTCCAGTCCAAAATAGACCGCTTCCTTCGTTACCGGGTCAATCCGGCTCATCACATAACTAACTTCTCCGGCTGACAAGTTTTTGCCACGTTGCAGTTTACCGTCCATGATGATTCCTCCCGCGATGCCGCTACCCAGCACCATAACAACGGAATCCTTGGTATCTTTGACACTGCCGAGCCATAGTTCGGCAAGCGCTGCGCACTTCCCATCATTTTCAATGGACACATGGATCGCATATCTGTCTTCAAGAAATTTGGCTAAATTCACCTCATGCAAAAATGGAAAAGAACCGCCGTGATACACCATTCCTGTCTCCACATCGATTGTTCCCGGACAACTCAGGGCAATGCCCTGAATCTGTGACAAATCTTGTGCATCCACGATGGCATAAAGCGCATCCTGCAGTTCCTGCAAGCCACTCCGCCCAACGCCACGTTTTCCCTTCGACAACAGCTCTCCGCTTTCGCTCATGATTCCGTATTTAATAAAAGTTCCACCAATATCAATAACTAGATACATTGTGTCTGCCTCCTGCTCTACATATCATTCATCAACATCTTAATTGAAATATAGAGCGTTTCCATTTATATTTATGGTATTTATTTGCGATTAATAGTAATTAATTATGATCTTTAGGGAGATGGAGTGTTCAGTGCCAACGATAACCGAAACCAAACTTCAATGGATCTTACAAACGTTATATGATACCACCCGGGTTCCTGCGTTCTACCTTAAGCGAGGTATCGATCGTCATCCTACTTTGAGCCCGGAATTGGTGAACCAGCTTCTGTCCACTCCTGTTCATCTGAAAATCCAGCTCATGGATTACAATATACAAATGGATAAGATGATCCTGATGCCAGTCTCCACTCCTGAAGGGCAAGATCTGCTTGTTCTCTGGCCCAATGCACAGTCATATGTTGAGCATGTTCCGTTTGCATGGGATCAACAACTGAATTCAACCACATTCATTGAACCCAATGATCTCCATCAACTGCTGAGTGTGGCGATTATGGCCCATTATCTTTTACATCATGAAATATTGGATCGGAATCAAGTTCTTGAGGACAACAAACATGTCTTAAATATAAATAATCATGCGGAAGGTGTACTTGAACTATCTCTTCTGGAACAGAGAGAGCGGAGATTGTTTCACAAATCCTACCTGTCGGAGAAAAAGGTATTCGATCAGGTGCGTCTGGGGAACAAACATAAGATGCTTTTGTATCTGAAGCAGCATATGGAGTTGAACGGGGTCTACGGCACTTTATCGAAACAGAATAGTTTACGGAGCAAAAAGAATCTGATCATCGCGGCCATTACGCTCGGAACCCGTGCTGCAATTGATGGCGGATTGTATTCGGAGTCGGCACTTACGCTTAGCGACACCTATATTCAGCACATTGAAACGCTGTCCCGGATTGATTCGATTCATCCGATTCTGCTTAAGATCCTTGGTGATTTTACCGAACGTGTAGCCAAAGTCCATCGGGCTCATAACTCCAAAGACATTCTGTTATGCCAGGAATATATATTCAATCACTTATACGATGACTTAAGTCTGTCCGTACTGTCCGCGCATCTGCAAATAAGCCCCTCCTATCTTTCCCGTAAATTCAAGGAAGAGACTGGAGAGGCACTTCGCATTTTTATACAAAGGCAACGGATTGAAGAAGCCAAAAATCTGATCGTTTTCTCAGACTATCGCCTGAGTGAGATTCATACGTTGCTTAACTTTCACGATCAGAGTTACTTCATCAAAGTGTTCCGAAAACATACGGGTTTTACACCAAAAGAGTATCGTAATCGATTTGTGGTCAAGCCTTCTTGAACATGACACCTGTATCAACCCATTTAAAAGTCGGAGATCGTTTAAGCTTTGATTCTCTTATCTTCCGTTATCTCTGCCGCATGCCTATTTTCCTTGTTTCTCCATAGCCGCCTTGAGCAAATCCCCCAGGTTGGAGCCGATGGACTCCTGCTTCGCGTATTGTTTCACCAGCTTTTGCTGCTCGCGTTTGTTCACGTGTTGCTTATCTTTATCCAGCGTTTCGGTGATTCCGCATGGCAGACACTGTACATACAGTCCAGCTTTGCCTTCCTTAATCTCCATCTTCTTATGACACTGCGCGCAGCGGCGGTTTGACAACCGCTTCTCATTGGAGCGACGATAACCACAGTCCTCTGTAGGACATACGAGGAACTTGCCACGTTTCCCCTTTTTCTCAAGCAACTTGGCGTTACAGTCCGGGCAGTGGCTATTGGTTACATTATGCGGTTTGTACTCGGCTTTACTGCTTTTCACGGTGGATACAAGTTCCTTTGCCATGGAACGAATACCATCCAGGAACGGGCCTGGTTTACCCTGTCCACGTGCTATACGCTCCAGTTCAGCCTCCCAACGAGCGGTCAGTTCCGGTGTTCGCAGTTGCGGGGCAGCAAGCTCAATCAGCTGTTTGCCTTTGCCCGTTGGATGCAGACTGTTCCCTTGACGATCAATCGTATCCGAGCTGACCAGTTTCTCGATGATATCTGCGCGTGTCGCAGGTGTGCCCAGTCCGTGCTTCTCCATCTGGGAGAGCAACGCTGCTTCCGTATACCTCTTCGGTGGCATCGTACGTCCACTCTTGATGTGGCAGCGCCCAAGTGTCACTGACTGACCTTGCTGTAAGTCTGGCAGCAGTGCACGCTCATGGTCACCTGCATCATTGGAACGGTCATCATCTTCATCATCCGTATAATCACCGCCGTACACTTCGCGCCAGCCACTATCCTTGACCGTTGTGCCCTTCACATGGAAGGAATCCTTACCTACCTGTACCGTAACAGCTACTGAATCATACCTCGCTGCTGGATAGAACAGACTGATGAAACGGCGAACAATCAGATCGTAGAGTTTACGTTCCTCTGGACTAAGTTGATTTAAGAGCACCGTCTGCTCGGTTGGAATAATGGCATGGTGATCGGTAACCTTGCTATCATCAACAATCCGTTTGGTGACATTCAGATTTTTGCGCAGTAAAGGGCGTGCAAGTGATGCATACGGGCCAACAGCTACACTCTCGAGTCGTTCTTTTAACGTTCCCGTCATGTCTGAAGTCAAATAACGGCTATCTGTCCGCGGATAAGTAACAAGCTTATGCTGCTCATATAGACGCTGGAGTACGTTAGAGGTCTGTTTAGCGGAAAAACCGTGTTTACGGTTCGCATCCCTTTGCAGTTCCGTAAGGTCATAGGCCAGCGGATGCGGCTCGACTTTCTCACTTTTTTTCACCTGGGCAATCGAGCCTTTACGTCCTTCTACACGTGCCTTCAATTGCTGCATATCCTGTTTGTCAAAAATTCTGGAATCCCCGCCAGCTGCACGCCATACCGCCTGAAAATCTCCAAAGTCTGCGCTTAACGTCTCATATTCCTCTGAACGGAAGCCGTTAATTTCATTTTCCCGATCCATGATCATTCCCAAAGTTGGCGTCTGTACACGTCCAGCGGACAATTGGGCATTGAACCGTACGGTTAACGCACGTGTTACATTAAGACCAATCATCCAGTCTGCTTCGGCACGGCAGCGTGCGGATTCATAGAGACGGTCAAATTGACTTCCCGGCTTCAGCGAGGCAAATCCGTCCTTGATCGCTTTATCCGTTTGGGATGAAATCCACAGTCGTTTGAACGGCTTTTTCCACTGCGCCATTTGCATAATCCATCTTGCAAGCAGTTCTCCTTCACGGGCCGCATCCGTTGCAATAACCAACTCACCCACATCCTGACGTTTCATCAGTTGCTGCACGGCTTTGTACTGGTGATTCGTTTCCCGGAGCACCTTCAGCTTGGTTCGCTCTGGCAAAATCGGCAAATCCTCCAGATTCCACGTCGCATACTTTTTGTCATAATCCTCAGGTTCGGCGAGGCCCACCAAATGTCCCAAGGCCCACGTTACAATGTATTTCGGACCTTCCATATAACTTTTATGTTTATCACGCGCGCCCATCACCCTTGCAATCTCCCGGGCTACAGATGGCTTCTCTGCGAGTACCAATGTCTTCACTTCGTATCTCTTCCTTTCTTTCCAAACGCTAATATCGGAGACAACGGATCTGTCTTCCTTGTCTTCATATATTTCCATCTTTACATTATATCATCTCAATCAGAATCATGTTTTCGACAAATGTATATTCAACAGAACAGGGTTTCAAGGGCATCTCTTTTTGCCAATACATTCAACTTATCATCCGATCAGGAAATGTCATATCTATGTTAGATAATATCTTTTCTTAGACTTTTCAATAAAAAAATAGTCTTTCACTTCCAAGACACAAAGAGAAAACGTGAGATATCATCACACAAAACCAATATGTATGCGTTTTTTTGAATAAATAATAGATTTGTAAGATTACCTCACACCAATATAAGATGTGCAAAAGCATTATAAAAAGATTGCTAAAACACACACATCATCTTAGACACAGGAAGGGAGCGTGGATGCATGACTTATCATGGATCTGTATTGAAAAAAGGCGGGGCCTTATTACTCGCGGGAGCCGTGGTTGCCGCAACGTGGGGAGGAACTGCTGTACCTTTGGCTTTCGCCGCCGCTGCAACTCCTCCAAGCCAAACCTCCACCGTCGCCGCCCTTGCAGGGAAAGCGCCGGTCAGTGCCGCAACCTTCGTTCAGGCCATGGAAGAAGCCGCAACACTTGCAGGTGTACCTTTTACCATGGACAAGCTCTCCGGTGCGACCATATCACGCAAAGATGCTGCACTTGCCTTGCAGCAATGGCTCAAGCCGGACACTGCTCCGGCATCCTTCAAGGATGTGCCGAAGCAGTCCGAGTATGCCAGTGCCGTCGGTGCCCTGAATGCCGCCGGACTAATGAAAGGCTATACGGACTCTCTTTTCTTACCGAACGCTGTACTTACAGCGAACGACGTCTCTATTTTGAAAGACCGCATCTATACCTACATAAAACCGTTTGTGCTCGAAGAAGCCGCGATCATGGATATGCAGAACGCCATGGCACAAGGTAAACTGACATCCAAAGAGCTGGTGCAACATTATCTGGATCGTATCGCGAAATACGATGATCAAGGTGTCAGCATTAATGCTGTCCTCAATCTGAACCCGGATGCACTTAAAATCGCAGAGCAACTCGATGAAGAACGCACAGCTCAGGGACCTCGCGGCCCGCTTCACGGTATCCCGATCCTGGTGAAGGATAACTTTGATACCAAAGACATGCCCACCACAGCTGGCTGTATCTGCCTGAAGGATTCTATTCCGGCTCATGATGCAGAGCAGGTAAAGAAGCTGAAAGCAGCGGGAGCCATTATTTTGGGCAAAACCAACCTGCATGAGTTTGCTTTTGGCATCACAACATCAAGCTCACTGGGAGGACAAACGCTTAACCCTTACGCTCTTGATCATTATCCGGGCGGATCGAGTGGTGGAACAGGTGCGGCCATTGCCGCGAACTTCGCTGCAGCAGGTATGGGCACCGATACAGGTGGGTCCATCCGCATACCGTCCAGCTTTAACAGCCTTGTCGGTATTCGTCCAACCATTGGCCTCTCCAGCCGAGAAGGCATTATTCCACTCGCACTGACACAAGACGTTGGTGGGCCGATGGCACGCACCGTAAGTGATGCGGCAATCATGCTGGATGCTACCGTTGGTTATGATAAAAAAGATGTTGCCACGGCTTACGCGGTAGGCAAAATCCCTTCCAGTTACACAGACTTCCTGGACGCGAACGGACTGAAGGGTGCTCGAATCGGTGTAGCTCCTGAACTCATCCCAAGCACCAAAGCGGAGGAAAAAGCGGTTGCCGACGTCATCAATGCCGCTGTTGAAGAACTGAAATCACTTGGCGCTACCGCGGTACCAATCTCCATTCCTAACTTTGCAGAGATCAATAAATATCCTAGCCTCAGTGGCTATGAGTTCAAATTCCAGCTGAATGACTATCTGGATTCTCTAGGTGACAACGCGCCGTATCATAGCCTGTCCGAGATCATCGCATCCGGTCAATTTGATAAATCCCAAGAACAATCCATGAAAGCACGGGATGCACGGGATACGCTAGATACATCAGAGTACAAAGATATCGTCCTGAAGCGTACTCAAATTACTCGTGATTCCTTACTGAAAGTCATGGCGGATAACCATTTGGATGCAATCATCTATCCTACATCAACACAAGCTGCTGGCGTGATTGGCAAAGGGCAAACCTCTGGTGCCAACAATCGTCTAAGCCCATTCTCCGGTTTCCCGTCTATTACCGTCCCGGCTGGCTTCACAACGGATGGCTTGCCTGTAGGCATTGAATTCCTGGGCCGTGCCTTTGACGAAGGTACACTGATCAAGCTGGCTTACAGCTACGAACAAGGTACACACCATCGCCAAGCACCCAAGTTAACGCCTTAACTTCTTGGTGACTGATGATATATAAACATGAGCACTCATACTTCTGTTGATGATAACCAATTCGGTGATAAGTCCTCATAAATCAAGCCAAGTTCTTATCAATCAAAACAAGTTCTCATATTTCAATCTGACCCTGTATTGAATATTCTTCATGAAACATGCACCCCCATTCACGATTCTGTGAATCGGGGTGTTTTTCGATCTACATTTTCAAATTGCCCAGATCTTGATTTGTCGTCTACAATATGTATGAAGAAGTTTACTACTTATACATCGTTTGAACCACACATTAACAGGAGGTTTTGGATGAACTATTCAAGATGGCATATGCTACTTATTACCGTGCTCAGTTTCTCCCTTTTAGCTACATCGACGGCCAGTGCTGCCACGACTACTAATGCCAAGAAATATAAGTGGGCTAAGCCGGCTGTAAAATTCATGGCCTCTCACGGTGTCATGCAAAGCTACGAACAGGAAACAGATCGTTTAAACCAGACAGTGTCCAAAGCCGAATTAACCCAAATGATACATACCTTATTCAAGGAATTTCGTGTTGAACCCGATAAAAAAATCGAAATTCCAGGCGTACCAGAAGGAAGCACCTATTATTCCATTTTTAGAGATGTGTACGGTAGCATTCCGAGTAATCCTTCGGGTATGATCGCAGCGGCAGACCAGATTAATTATCACAACTATACATTCACTTATCTACCCACGAAAGAATTGTCTCGCTGGGATTTGTTAATCGCCATGAGTACACTATTCCCTGAAACTGGGAACCATTTGGACGAAGTAAATGATAAAAAAGCATTAGCTCATATGAAATCATTTAAAGATATCCCGATAAAGAGTTTCTCTTCTTCTGAAGAATATGAAAAATGGGATTTTGCCCATCAACTGTTAGCTGCGCAATTTGGTTTAATTCAACCAAAAAAACAGAATCCATATATTGGGTCTGAGCTTGACTATGTAAAAATCCGTGCTTTACTCAACTTCGCCGAAGCAGGCATTATGAAACCCGATGCCAAAGGGAAATTTTATCCGAATCAAAAGGTAACGTTAGCTGAAACTGTGGTTATCCTGCAACGCATCTACAATTTTTATGGCGGGAAAGGCTACAAACATCAGCCTACCAAAGACGAACTGATTCCAAGAGAGTTAAATCGTGAGTACGTCTATAGAAATTCTGCGCATGGCAGTCTTATATCTGATAATGTGGCACTTGTTAGTACAGACAACATTTCTACCGCCTATCTGGCAATCAGCGCAACAGAACCGGTTGATCTGAAAGTCATTGTGAACGGCGAGAGTATAACCTACTCTTATGAACAATTAAGCGTACTTGATGCACCTATTATGATCGCGTTTGACGGGGCAGATTATGCAGAGGTATACCCCATTTTACGCAGGACAGGCAAACCCATTGTAGATCAGGGGGAAATTGAAGGTAATGAATTTTTCGAAAAGTTAGATTTGTTTTTTTATTTCTCGGGTAAATGGACTGATTTTAGTGTGTTCAATACATTATGGGAAGATGAAAGTTATGAAGAGTTTGAACAGTAACGTTGATGAGTAATAATTGGGAAATAGCAAATATAAGGTAGAGCTCAGATTACTGAGTTCTACCTTTTTTTTCCTTTGATGCTAGTATGAAAACTGAACTGAAGTCTAATTCATCAGACACCTTGGTAGATTTACATTTACGCCCTATCCGGCACACCCCATCGAACAACTAGACCCGAGTACGTTAGCCCGCCTCCAAAACCAAACAGCGCAACGTTGTGCCCATGTCTCAGCTTCCCTTCATCCACTGCAATCTGCAATGCAAGTGGAATTGAGGCCGCAGAAGTATTCCCCCGGTACTCCATACTCGTTAATGTACGTTCGAGCGGAATCGGTCCACGTTCACACATCGCTTCAATCATGCGCATATTGGCACTGTGCGGAACAAACCAATCGATCTGCTCAGGTGACATTTCAGCTCTCGTAATAAGCTCAGCTAATTGTTCCGGGACCATGCGGACTGCCCATTTGTAGACCTCTCTTCCGTTCTGCACCAAATTTCCTTCGGCATTCAACTGATGACCATCCATCTCTGTAGAAAGTCCGCTTTTGTATAGGTGCATACCACCTTCCCCTTGTGTCCCAGAAATGACAGACTTAAAGTGACCCTGGTCAGAAGCACGTTCTACCATAAACGCACCGGCTCCATCTCCAAACAACACGCACGTTGTTCGATCGGTATAGTCTGTTATTTTAGATAACGTCTCAGCCCCGATTACGAGTACCTTACGATACATCCCACTGGTCACCAGACTATCTGCCAGTTGCATACCGTATGTGAAGCCGGCGCAAGCCGCGTTCAGATCAAGCACTCCCGTCTGGGGAATACCCAGGTTTGCCTGGACTCGTGAAGCCGAACTTGGGAAAGCATACTCGGGTGTACTTGTTGCAAAAAGAATCATATCTACATCGGTGATCTTTACCTCGTAACGACGCACCATATCCTCCACAGCTTTTGTAGCCAGGTCTGATACAAATTCATGTTCTCCTGCAATCCGGCGCTCTCTCATGCCTGTTCGCTGTACAATCCATTCATCACTTGTATCGACCATCTTTTCCAAATCTGCATTACTTAATATTCGATCCGGTACATACGTACCCATGGCTGTTATCGTTGCTTTAGATTGATGATTCATAGCAGAGATCACCTCGAATGTTTTTTTATCATTATAGCACTAAGTATTAGTACTTGGTACTAATTTTATTCTTTAGGAGACTACTATTTATCAACCAGACGCTGACAATACAAAAAACAGCCCAATTTCTTGAACTATTCAACATTTAAACAGGATAAGTATGTAAAAAAAAGACACACCTGATTTTCATCAAGTGTGTCTTTGC
>NZ_JACLIC010000063.1:0-12138 GCF_019748695.1 Paenibacillus cucumis (ex Kampfer et al. 2016)
CCAACGCCACAAGTGCAACCGTAACAGGATTGAACCCAGCCACATCGTATGACTTCCGTCTTGTGGTCACTGGCGGTACGAATGCCGGTACATCGAATGTGGTCTCGAACATCACGACGGACAATGCACCGAGCTTGCCGCTCACGGACTTCGCCAATACGGCGAAAACGAGTACAAGCGCAAGTTTTAGCTGGACAGCAGCCAGCGGAGCAACCGGAATCGTGATCGAACAATCAGCTGCTGGTGCGAATACATGGACTACAGCGTTTACAAGCGGGGCCCTTGCGACCAACGCCACAAGTGCCACGGTAACAGGGTTGAACCCAGCCACGTCGTATGACTTCCGACTTGTGGTTACTGGTGGTGGGAATGCCGGTACATCGAACGTTGTTTCGAACATCACGACAGACAATGCACCGAGCTTGCCACTCACCGACTTTGCAAATACGGCGAAGACGAGTACAAGTGCAAGCTTTAGCTGGACAGCAGCGAGCGGAGCAACAGGGCTGGTGATCGAACAATCGCCAGCGGGCACGAACACGTGGACAACGGCACAAACGAGTGGAGCGATTTTAGCAAACGCCACAAGTGCCACGGTAACAGGGTTGAACCCAGCCACATCGTATGATTTCCGACTTGTGGTCACTGGCGGTATGAATGCGGGCACATCGAATGTGGTCTCGAACATCACGACAGATAATGCACCGAGCGTGCCACTCACCGACTTTGCGAATACGGCGAAGACGAGTACAAGTGCAAGCTTTAGCTGGACAGCAGCCAGCGGAGCAATAGGGATCGTGATCGAACAATCGCCAGCAGGTGCGAACACATGGACAACATCGTCCACAAGCGGGGCCCTTGCGGCCAATGCCACAAGTGGCGCGGTAATAGGATTAAACCCGGCCACATCGTATGATTTCCGACTTGTGGTCACTGGCGGTATGAATGCAGGCACATCGAACGTGGTTTCGAACATCACGACAGACAATGCACCAAGCATGCCGCTCACCGACTTTGCGAGTACAGCGAAAACGAGTACAAGTGCAAGTTTTAGCTGGACAGCAGCCAGCGGAGCAACCGGAATTGTGATTGAACAATCCCCAGCAGGTGCGAACACGTGGACTACAGCGTCTACAAGCGGAGCCCTTGCGACCAATGCCACAAGTGGCACGGTAATAGGATTAAACCCGGCCACGTCGTATGACTTCCGACTCGTGGTCACTGGCGGTGCGAATGCGGGCACATCAAACATTGTCTCGAGTGTGACGACGGATAATGCACCGAGCGTGCCGCTCACGGACTTTGCGAGTACGGCGAAGACGAGTACAACGGCAAGCTTTAGCTGGACAGCAGCGAGCGGAGCAACCGGAATTGTGGTTGAACAATCTCCAGCGGGCATGAACACGTGGACAACGGCACAAACGAGTGGAGCGATTTTAGCAAACGCCACAAGTGCCACGGTAACAGGATTGAACCCAGCCACGTCCTACGATTTCCGACTCGTGGTCACTGGCGGTACAAATGCGGGTACATCGAATGTAGTCTCAAACATCACGACGGACAATGCACCAAGCGTACCGCTCACCGATTTTGCGAGTACAGCGAAAACGAGTACAAGTGCAAGCTTTAGCTGGACAGCAGCGAGCGGAGCAATAGGGATTGTGATTGAACAATCGCCAGCAGGCACGAATACGTGGACTACGGCCTCTACAAGCGGAGCCCTTGCGTCCAATGCCACAAGTGCAACCGTAACAGGATTGAACCCGGCAACGTCATATAATTTCCGCCTCGTACTCGCTGGCGGCGCGAATGCCGGTACATCGAACGTTGTCTCGAACATCACGACGGATAATGCACCGAACGTGCCTAACAACCCTAACGTACCTAACAACCCTAACGTACCAAGTTCGCCGACTAGTTCGATAAATAGCGGTTCTGGTAGCATCGCTCCTTCAAGCGGCACTACTGGAGTAGACATTCTTGTTAACGGGAAAGTGGAGAGTGCGGGTACAGCCACGACATCGCAACGCAACAATCAAAGCGTGACCACGATATCCGTCGACCAGAACAAGCTGGACAACAAGCTTGCATCGGAAGGTTCAGGAGCCGTAGTGACTTTACCGGTTAATACGAAATCGGATATTGTGATTGGTGAATTGAACGGTCAGATGATTAAAAATCTGGAAAACTATAGTGCAACATTGGAGATTAGAACAGCCCGAGCAACATATACTTTGCCAGCTCAACAAATAAATATTAATGCCCTATCCGCCCAATTGGGTAAAGAGTTGAACCTGCAAGACATCAAAGTTCGCATTGAAATTGCCGTTCCAATAACGGATATGATGCAAGTGGTAGACCAAGCGGCAGGGAAGATTGGGCTCACGCTCGTTGCTCCACCGACGGATTTCAAGATTAGCGCAACATATGGAAGTACGACCATTGACGTATCAAAATTTAACGCATATGTTGAAAGAAGTGTTGCTCTTCCGAACGGTATTGATCCGAATAAGATCACAACAGGCTTGGTGGTAGAGCCGGATGGATCGGTAAGGCATGTACCAACCAAAGTGATTTTCAAGGAGGGAATGTATTACGCTCAGATCAACAGTTTAACAAACAGCACTTATAGCGTTGTCTGGCACCCACTAGAATTCAGTGATGTTGCAAAGCACTGGGCTAAAGAAGCTGTGAACGATATGGGTTCCCGAATGATTGTCAACGGTACCGGCAATGAACAGTTCAATCCCGACCAAGATATTACACGTGCCGAATTCGCAGCCAGCATTGTTCGAGGACTGGGACTTAAACTTGAGAACGAGACTACGCTTTTCTCGGACGTTAAGTCTTCCGATTGGTACAGCAGTGTAATTAGTACGGCTTATGCATACGAATTGCTTGATGGCTATCCAGATGGTACCTTCCGTCCGATGGATAAGATTACACGTGAACAGGCAATGGTGATCCTTTCCAAGGCAATGACTCTGACCAGATTGAAGGAAAAGCAGCCTGTACAATCGACAGATGGAATACTTCATTCATTCCAAGATGCGGTTAGTGTCTCTCAGTGGGCACAAAGTAGCGTTATGGAAAGTGTACAAGCAGGCATCATATCTGGCAGAAGTGCCACAGCACTTGTACCTAAGGCTTATATTACAAGAGCTGAGGTAGCCACGATTATCCGGAAGCTTCTTCAAAAGTCCGAATTGATCTAATGTAAATACAGTTCTATTCATCAAGTGATCTAAAAAAAGAGAGTTGACTAAAAAAGGGTGATCTCTGCATCTTGCAGAAATCATCTTTTTTTCGTAGTGAGTTTTATTGTTACTGGAGTCACAAGTTTTACTAGAAATAGCCAACACAATTCAGTGATTTGGTTGAATCATAAAAATAAGGGTACACAAATGATAGGAAATGAACTAAAATGAACTCATATGAACTTTAATAAACATAGTGAACTTCATTGAAAGCCACAAGGCATCAATGAGCTCAACTCTAAACTTAATTCACAAGACGAAAGGAATGGATTACTAATGGAAAACCGTTATGCAGCACACCCGAATGAAGTAAAAACGTATGATACAGCTCGTTTGCGTGAGGAATTCCTTATGGAGCAATTGTTTGCCAAAGACGAACTGGTGACTGTGTACTCCCATGTGGATCGTTACATTGTCGGAACTGCAGTTACACAGAGCAAGGACATCACTCTTGAAGTTAACTTGAAAGATATCGGAACGGACTTTTTCCTGGAGCGCCGTGAAATCGGTATCATTAACGTGGGTGGACAAGGTACAGTAACAGCGGACGGAGAAGTGTATGAGATTGGAGCCAAAGAATGCCTCTACATCGGTAAAGGCGTTAAGGAAGTGGTATTCAAGAGCAATGGCACAGAGCAGGCGGCTCAGTTCTATTTTGTTTCTACACCGGCTCACCATACCTATCCAACGGTAAAAGCAACTCAAGAGCAAGCACAGCCGAACCACCTCGGCAGCATCGAAACTTCCAACGAACGTACCATCTACCGTTACATTCACCAAGGTGAAGGCGGGATCAAGAGCTGTCAGCTCGTTATGGGTATCACAGAGTTGAACAAAGGTAATATGTGGAACACAATGCCGGCACATACACACAACCGTCGTTCCGAAGTGTACCTGTACTGGAACCTGCCTGAAGATGGCGTTGTATTCCATATGATGGGTGAGCCAACGGAAACGCGTCACCTGGTTGTACGTGATCGTCAGGCGATCATCTCTCCAAGCTGGTCTATTCACAGCGGTGTAGGTACAAGCAACTACACTTTCTGTTGGGCAATGGCTGGAGAAAACCAAACGTTCGAAGACATGGACGGCGTAGCGATGAAGGATCTGAAATAAGAAAGAAATAGGAAGTTGATTAGATGAATCCATTGAAACGACATGAAAAGATCATGGAGGCTCTGCTGGAACGCCAGGAGGTCACGGTTAGTGACCTGAGCGAACTGTTGCAGGTGACTGGCAAAACGGTGCGAGAGGATCTCGATAAGCTGGAGAGTATGGGATTGCTCGTGCGTGTACACGGCGGAGCTATGCTGGCTCAGAATGACCAATATGGGATTCTGAACAGCCGCGGGGCACTGGAGAAACACCAGTCCGAGAAAACCGAGATTGCCGAACGAGCACTTGCTTATATTAAGCCTGGGGATATTGTAGCACTGGATGGTGGCAGCACCACGCTAGAGATGGCCAAGCGGCTCGATAACCAGCCGCTGACGGTGATCACAAGTGATTTATACATCATTGCAGAGCTGACGAAAAAGGAACAGGTGCGACTGGTCGTTCCTGGTGGAGCGCGTGTGCGTAATATGCTGGTGGGTGAAGATACGGCGGCATTTATTTCCGGTCTGAACATTCACAAAGCCTTCATTTCAACAACGGCGCTTCATCCTGAATTTGGCTTGTCCATCTATACAGGCGATCTGGTTCCTCTGAAGAAAGCAATGATTGCTGCTGCACAGCAGGTATTTGGCGTAGTGGATCATTACAAATTCGGGCAATTTGCACTCCGTACCTTCGCACAGTGCTCTGAACTGGATTATATTATCAGCGACCGAAATCTGGACGAAGAGACAGCGGCTTTATACAGGCAGAGTGGTGTCAACGTGGATTACACAAGTTAACTTCATGTATTTTTAACGGGATGAAATAACGAACGATACAGTTGTAATTTGCATATCAAAGACATGTGGAGGAAATGTTCATGAACCCATTTGATTTAAGCGGACAAGTTGCAATGGTGACAGGTACCTCAGGAGGACTCGGGCAGGGAATGGCAGTTGGCCTCGCTGAAGCGGGGGCAGATGTGGTGCTGGTGTCTTACTCCAAACCGGCGGAGACGGCAAATGCAATTGAAGCACTGGGACGTAAAGCGTATATCATCGAAGCTGATCTAAGCAAAGAAGAAGAACTGTCAGCTGTGTTTGAAAAAGCGCTCGCTTTCCAAGGCAGAATTGATATTCTCGTCAACAATGCCGGCATTATTCGCCGTACTCCGGCAGCGGATCACGCACATCAGGATTGGCATGATGTCATCGCGTTGAACCTGAACAGTGTATTTTTCCTGAGCCAGCTGGCGGGGAGACATATGATTGAACGTGGAAGTGGCAAAATCATTAACATTGCATCGATGCTTTCCTACCAAGGTGGCATTAATGTTCCGGGATATACGGCTAGTAAACACGGCGTTGCCGGGTTGACGAAAGCCCTGGCTAATGAATGGGCTGGCAAGGGCATTCAGATTAATGGCATCGCTCCAGGTTATATGGAAACGGATAATACAACTCAAATTCGTGCGGACGAGAACCGTTACCGCGATATCACAGCACGTATTCCAGCAGGTCGCTGGGGAACACCTGAGGACTTGAAAGGTCCAGTGGTGTTCCTGGCTTCTGCTGCATCGGATTATTTGAATGGTCACGTACTTAATGTGGATGGCGGATGGATGGCGCGTTAATCCGTCATCCAAGATCCGTTTTGCAGAAGGAGGCAATGAGATGAAACTTGGTGTTCTGGCCCATACGTTTGGTAAACGGCCTACAGCTGAGCTGGCGCAAATCATTGCGGACAACGGATTCAACTCCGTGCAACTGGCTCTTGCCAAAGCGTTGTCGGACATGGATTCAGCGAATGGCAAATTGAGTCCTGGATTCGCTAACGAGGTAGGAGAACAATTTGCTAGCCGCGGGGTGAAAATTGCCGTTCTAGGCTGTTACATCAACCCGATTGATCCTGATCCTGTAAGCCGTCGCGCAGATATTAACCGGTTCAAGGAACATCTGCGTTATGCCCGGGATTTTGGGTGCAGTATGGTGGCAACAGAAACAGGAGAACGAACGACTTATAAGGATTCTCATCCAGACACATATGATGAAAAGTCATGGAGTGTTCTGAAAGATACGCTGGAGGAGATCACGGAGGAAGCTGAAAAATGGGGCGTACATGCTGCCATTGAACCCGTGGCGACCCATACACTTCATACGCATGAACATATGACCCGGTTGTTTGAAGAGATTCCGTCATCCAATCTGGGCATGTTGTTTGATCCGTGTAATCTGATTAAACACCATCATACAGCAGATCAAGGAGCTTTTCTGCGTGAAGTAATGGAGAAGCTGTATGAGAAGATGATCGTGATTCATGCGAAAGATGTAGCTTTCAATGCACAGGGTGAGAAGTATAATCCCGTTCCTGGTGCGGGCATTCTGGATTATCCGTTGTTCTTCGAATTGCTCAAGACATATAAACCACACATTGATATCTCGCTGGAAGGTGTGAATGCAGAAGAGGCTGTGCCTGCTGCCAAGCATCTGCGAGCGGTATGGGACGCTGTGAAGGTAAGATGAGGTAGAAGAAATGCTAACGATGAATGAACTGAAAAACCTTTGCCATGGCAAAGGTTTTTTTAGTACAGCAGGATCATACTTTACATATTAACATTTCTTATCGGAAAAATCGGAAATAACTCTTTTCAAAACCGACATCTTGTGAGAGAATATGGAAAACATAAGCCGCCATGATGAGACATCAAGAAGCCAGTAATTGAGATCAGGATGCACAAGAATGCATATATCAAGGGAGGATTCAGAATTATGTCAAACGAACGTGAGCTTTCATTTGAAACATTAGCTATTCATGCAGGTCAAGAGATTGACCCAACAACCCAATCTAGAGCTGTACCTTTGTACCAGACAACATCTTATGGATTCCGTGATACGGAGCATGCTGCTAATCTGTTTGGTTTGAAAGAGTTTGGCAACATCTATACGCGTCTGATGAATCCAACAACGGATGTATTTGAACAGCGGATTGCTGCTCTGGAAGGTGGAGCAGGCGCATTGGCTACGGCTTCGGGTCAGGCAGCTATTACGTTCTCTTTGCTGAACATTGCCGGTGCTGGAGACGAGATCGTGTCCTCGGCAAGTCTGTATGGCGGTACGTATAACCTCTTCTCTACAACGTTGCCGAAATTGGGCCTTGATGTGAAATTTGTAGATTCCAGTGATCCGGAGAACTTCCGAGCGGCGATTACGGAGAAAACAAAAGCATTGTACGCTGAAACGATTGGTAACCCGAAGGGGAATGTACTTGATATTGAAGCCGTGGCAGCAATTGCCCATGAACATGGCATTCCTTTGATCGTGGATAATACGTTCCCAAGCCCGTATTTGCTTCGTCCAATTGAACATGGAGCGGACATTGTCGTTCACTCGGCAACCAAGTTCATTGGCGGGCATGGTACATCCATCGGTGGTGTCATCGTGGACAGTGGTAAATTCGACTGGAAAGCAAGCGGCAAATTCCCAGGATTGACTGAACCGGACCCAAGTTATAACGGGGTTGTATACACAGAAGCGGTTGGCCCGATTGCTTATATTATTAAAGCACGTGTACAGTTGTTACGTGACTTGGGAGCGTCCATTTCACCATTTAACTCCTGGCTGTTGGTACAAGGTTTGGAGACGTTGCATCTTCGCGTGGAACGTCATAGTAGCAATGCGCTGGCAGTTGCAGAGTATCTGGAGAAACATGAGGATGTCCTGTGGGTGAGCTATGCAGGTCTGCCAAGTCATCCATCTTATGAACTTGCACAGAAATATCTGCCAAGAGGGCAAGGTGCCATCCTGACGTTTGGCATTAAAGGCGGTGTAGAGGCAGGGCGTAAATTGATCGAAAGCGTGAAACTGTTCTCCCACCTTGCTAACGTAGGTGACTCCAAGTCATTGATCATCCATCCGGCAAGCACAACCCATGCTCAATTGACGGAAGAAGAACAAACAGCAGCTGGCGTAAATCCGGAATTGATTCGTCTGTCCATTGGTACGGAGAACATTCAGGATATCATTTATGATCTGGAGCAGGCGATTAAAGCGAGCCAAGGTGCAAGTGTAGGCGCGTAAAAGTAAGTTACAATTGTAGGTGTATCAAAGTATGTCGTACTTGAAAGGTCAAAGCCACGTTCAGCGGGCTTTGGCCTTTTTGTATGGAGAGTTCTTTGTGGCAAAAGCTTTATGGTAGGTACATAACGAACGAGTATGCCTTTATCTTTAGGTCATTGGAACGAGGAGAATGAGGAGCTAGCGCTAACGATCTCCACGGAGTTTATTTGCCTTTTTTACCGAGATTTAAAATCTAACGATTAGCAGAGATGTTATTTATTCATTTTTCAGCATTTAGGGGCGAGAAATGGGCTAAATGCAATGAATAGCGTTCCTAGTGATCGTTAGCATTAAAAATGATGCTTTTTCGATGAAATAAGGTTTCTCATGATCGTTAGCCTGAAACACCCATTTACAAATCAACAGCATAGGCATATAATTGAGCTAAAGTTGTATTGAGTAAACATAATTGCATAAGCGCAAAAATGATTATCATTCTCACTGGATTACAGATCTATGAAAATGCCAAATCATCTCTAAACCATGCTGCTGCGGGATTCCCGCAGCAGCATGTGCCATTTTTAGGGCAATAACAATGGCTCTCATTCTCAATACAATTTGGGCAATGCAGTCAGATGAGAACAAAACCTCCGAAGGGAACGTGATTTATATGCAAGCGATACATCAACCTTTACAAGGGAAACAGCAAGCCAAGCAACAATCGGCCCATACTCCTGGACCCAAACGGGGCAAGAAAAAGAATTTTCGCGCGATGTTGCAGAACAAGGAGATGCAGGCAGCGCTGGGCAGTGGCATTATGATGCTGATTGCATGGGGGATAGCACCTTATTTTGCCACGATGTCTGTGATAATCTACATTGCCGCTTATGGGATTGGTGGCTGGACGAAGGCCAAAGAAGGTGTCGAAACTTTGGTTAAGGATCGTGATCTGGACGTTAACTTGCTAATGATTGCCGCATCACTTGGAGCGGCGACAATTGGTTATTGGAATGAAGGCGCGATGCTAATCTTTATTTTTGCCCTTAGTGGAGCATTGGAAAGCTACGCCACGGAGCGCAGTCACAAAGACATCTCATCCTTACTTGCACTTAAACCGGAGACGGCATTGCGGATCGAGGATGGACAAATGAATATCGTGGCGATTGAGGATTTGCAGCCAGGGGATCTGCTACTCGTGAAGCCAGGCGAGCTGATTCCTGCGGATGGAGTTGTTTATCGGGGAAGTTCTTTTATCAATCAATCGTCGATTACCGGGGAATCGATGCCAGTAGATAAGAGTGCAGGGGACGAAGTTTACGCTGGTACAGTGAATGGTGAGGGGGCGTTATATGTTGAAGTCACCAAGTCGGCCGAGGGCTCACTATTCGGAAAAATCATCAAGCTGGTGGAGGAAGCGCAAGCCGAGGTACCGGATTCGCAACGTTTTATGGAACGTTTTGAAGGTATCTATGCACGAATTGTTGTAGGTGTTACGCTTCTTGTTATTGTAGGAGCACCACTACTCTTGGGATGGACGTGGAATGAAGCTTTTTACAAAGCCATGGTTTTTCTTGTCGTGGCATCACCTTGTGCACTGGTGTCCTCCATCATGCCTGTGATGCTATCTGCAATGTCCAGCAGCGCTCGCCGCGGGATTTTGTTCAAGGGAGGAGCGCATATGGAGAATATTGCTCATACCCGAGTGGTCGCTTTTGACAAAACAGGTACGCTCACGATGGGAACTCCCAAAGTAACGGATATCCTAACTGCACCGAGCGTAAGCAGAGAGCAATTATTGTCCGCAGTGGCGTCTGTTGAAAATCTCTCGATGCATCCCCTTGCTCGGGCTATCGTGGAACAGGCGAGTAAAGAAAACTTACCTCTACAAGAGGCAGAGCATGTGCAGTCTATTACAGGACACGGCATTCAAGGAAGCATAAATGGCGTCGTGTGGAAGGTTGGGCGGCTGGATGGAACAGTGTGGGCACAAGAGAAGCAGACGATGGAAGAGAGAGAAGCTACGGAAACACTAGCTGTAACGCCAACTGGCGAATTAAAGAATGGCAAAGCTGTGGAGTCTATAGCCAATGATGTACTCGTAAACGGTGAAGCAGACTGGGAAGCGGTATGTACCCGACTGGAGCAGGAAGGCAAAACGATATCTGTTGTAACTGTCAATGGTGAGTTTGCGGGTTTGATTGCGATGCGGGATATGATCCGTCCACAGGCGGTTGAAGCTGTGAAGAAGCTGGAGAGCATGGGTGTCAAAGTAGCGATGTTAACCGGTGATCGTGCCCGTTCAGCTTCGGTCATTGCCGGTGAAACCGGGGTTAGTCTGGTCTATGCTGATCTGCTACCTGAAGATAAGGTCACACAGGTGCAAGCGCTCCGTGAGCAATATGGTCATGTGCTGATGGTTGGTGACGGGGTTAATGATGCGCCTGCGCTTGCGGCAGCAACGGTGGGGATGGGCATGGGCTTATCAGGCAGTGGGACGGCAATCGAGGTAGCGGATGCGGTGCTTATGAATGATAATATCGAAGAGATTGCTTGGGTAATCGGGCAAGCTCGGCGAGCCGAACGCACGGTGAAGCATAATATGTGGTTTGCCATTACAGTTATTTTAGCGTTAAGCGCAGGTAACTTCTTACAAGATATTGCTTTGCCACTTGGAGTGGTTGGTCATGAAGGCAGTACCATTTTGGTGATTCTGAATGGACTTCGACTGTTGCGTTAAGTTGGGCTTTAACGCACAGTGCCCCAGCAGCTCCCGTTTGAACCTGTTGTCAGAGGGTAATAGTCGAAGAGACGATACAACGTATCTTGCTAACGATAATTACGAATGACTACTAACGATAAAGGGAGCTGTGAACAATGGGCCGTTATGTACAAGTTGAACCGAATGTAAAAGTATATGTTGAAGATATTGGTGAAGGGACTCCGGTACTGTTTTTGCACGGCTGGCCTGTCAATTATAAAATGTTTGAATACCAATTGAATGTGCTACCGAACCACGGCATTCGTACCATTGCAATGGATTTCAGAGGTTATGGTTTATCCGATAAGCCGTCTACTGGATATGATTATGACCGCATGGCAGACGATGTTCGTGCTGTTATTGACGACCTGGGGCTGACAGATGCCATACTCGCTGGTTTCTCCATGGGTGGTGCTATCGCGGCACATTATATGGCGCGTCATCAGGGACACGGAGTATCGAAGCTGGCACTGCTGTCGGCGGCGGCACCTGTATTTACGCAGCGTGAAGGTTATCCGTACGGTTTAACGCCGGATGAGCTGAATGAGCAGATTATTGAGCCGATCTTCACGGATCGTGCGAAGCTATTGGATACGTTCGGCGGAATGTTTTTTGCGAAGAAGCACAGCCAGCCTTTCATGCAATGGTTCCATGCACTAGGCATGGAAGCTTCGTCTTATGGTACGATTAATAGTGCGATGGCGTTGCGTGATGAGGATTTGCGCGGGGAATTGGAAACGATCCAGGTGCCTACAGCCATTTTCCACGGTAAAAAAGACGAAATCTGTCCGTTCGAATTCGCTGAAGAGATACACAAAGCGATCCCTTCGGCTGAAATGGTTGTGTTTGAAGAGAGTGGACACGGTGCATTTTACGATGAGTTGGAAAAATTCAATGCTGAACTGATTCGATTTATTCAATCTTGATCTTTTAAATAAGACGGATTGTAATATGAAGTGCGACACCTACT
>NZ_JACLIC010000064.1:0-1459 GCF_019748695.1 Paenibacillus cucumis (ex Kampfer et al. 2016)
TAAAATGTACCCTATAAGATGGACACTTAAAAAAGGTCATCTTGTAGGGTCTTTTTTGTGTACAATGAATAAAAAACGAGCGGTGGTCAAGCAAATGTCAAAAAAACACTTTACAATGCAAGAGCAAGATCAGTTGAGAAGAAATCCCTATGTAAGAAATGTTAGTGCTAAAGCGATTACATACACGGATGCATTCAAAGAACGATTTATTCAACAACATAGTCAAGGTACGCTTCCCAGTGAAATCTTTCAGGAAGCTGGCTTCCCCATTGACGTTTTGGGTGCAACCCGGATTCAAAAGGCTTCCAATCGGTGGCGTACGGCATTTCAGGAACAAGGATCTGCTGGATTAACGGATGGTAGAAAACACGCTTCAGGCCGTCCTCTAAACCGTGAATTAAGTCTTGAAGAAAAATATGCCCGTTTGGAAGCAAAAATGAAATGGCTTGAAGCGGAGAATGAATTCTTAAAAAAGCTCGATCACCTCGAAAGGCAGATGAGAAGAAAAAAATCCAACTCCGTACACGACAAAAATTCGAACTGATTCAACAGATGATGCATACCTGCTCTTTCCAAGGCAAGGTGCATGTTCTTTGTGCTATTGCTGGTGTTTCACGCTCAGGCTACTACCGCTATTGTAGTGAAAGCGCCAGGCTACATCGTCAAAAGCAGGAACAGGACGACCATAAGGTGAAAGCGATCATCCTGAAAGCCTACCATTACCGTAGGAGGAACAAAGGCGCACGTCAAATTAAAATGACGCTCGCACTTGAGTATAACGTCATATACAATCTTAAGCGCATTCGTCGGATCATGCAGAAGTACAACATCGTTTGTCCCATTCGAAAAGCAAATCCAGCACGTCGTATGGCTAAAGCGACGCAAGAGCATCGAACCTGTCCCAACCTGTTAAAGCGAGCCTTTAAGCCAGGAATTGCAGGCAAGGTTCTCTTAACCGACATTACGTACTTAACTTATGGGATAAGCAAACGAGCCTATCTATCAACGATTAAAGATGCCGAGACGAATGAAATATTAGCCTATGAAGTCTCCGCTTCCCTTGGATTGGACATTGCAATGGAGTCGTTGAAACAACTCAAAAAGCATAGGCATCTGACTTCGGATGCCTTGATTCATTCGGATCAAGGATTTCACTATACAAGCCCCAAGTTCCAAAAGCTTGTGAAACAAATGGGGTTCAATCAATCCATGTCACGGCGAGGAAACTGTTGGGACAACGCTCCACAAGAATCCTTCTTTGGGCATTTTAAAGATGAAACCAATTTTAAAACATGCATGACTCTGGAGGAGGTTAAGCAAGAAGTAAAGAGCTACATGATCTACTACAATCATTATCGAGGCCAATGGAACTTAAACAAGCTGCCGCCTGCAAGATACAGACGACAGCTTGAAGCTGCCTAACCTTTTTTAATTTGTCCTTTACAAGGGGTACATTTTA
>NZ_JACLIC010000065.1:0-6513 GCF_019748695.1 Paenibacillus cucumis (ex Kampfer et al. 2016)
TCCGTTGCTGCGAAGAAGTGAGGGGATACGTTAAGAGTTCTTCTGTTTTGGGGATAGAAACATATTCAGTATTGTCAACTGTACGAATATGGTTCGCTAAACTTTCAATTGTAGTGTATTTAAAAATGTCACTTAACACTATATCGATATTTAATTTTTTTGAAAGTGATGATTTTAATAAAATAGCTTTCAAAGAATTTCCACCCATTGAAAAGAAATTATCATAAACACTTATATTTTCAACGTGTAGCACTTTTCTCCAGATAGAAGCAAGTTCGTGCTCTAATACATCGCGCGGTTGTATCACCTTTGAATCAACATTGTGGAAAAAGGTAGGCCCAGGCAAAGCTTCTTTGTCAACCTTTCCATTTCTGAGTAACGGTATTTTATCCAATGCAATATAATGTGTGGGCACCATATACCCTGGCAAAAACTGACTAAGTCTATTTTGGATATTGGAAGCCAAGACATCACCATCACTAGGAACAAAGTATACACAAAGATCATTTTCCCCTAACAACCCTTTAACTACAGTTACATAAGAATTCTTAACAAAGGGCATTTGACGCATGTGTGCCTGAATTTCTTGAAGTTCGATACGGTATCCGCGAACCTTCACCTGATCATCGGATCTACCAATATACTGAATGGAACCATCCGAAAGCCACTTAACTATATCACCCGATTTATACAACCGATCTCCTGGCTGAAAAGGGCTATCAATAAATTTCTCTGTTGTCATTTGCGAATTATTTAAATACCCTCTGGCAACACCTGATCCTCCAATTAATAATTCCCCTGAAACTCCAACAGGTACAATCTTCATATTTTCGTCAACCACATATAGCTTTCGGTTAGGTAGCGGCTTGCCCACTGGAACAATACCGCTCACTTGATCACTTAGAATTTGATTGCGTACTATCCGATGTTTAGTTGCGTTTACAGTCGTCTCCGTTGGGCCGTACACATTGTAGATAACTGTTTCTTCCATAAGATTCTCCATAAATTGTCTTATGGTTCCTGCATATAAGGGTTCTCCGCCAATAAATAAAGTCTCTACCTGCAATTTTTCCGAAAGATTACTTTCAAGAAAAAGATTAACTAAGGAAGGAGTCATATCCATGACTTGAATCTGATTATTTCTTACGAAACTCGTCAAACTATCCGGATCACTGCGTATTTCCTCAGGAACTATATATAACGTATGCCCTCCTAGGATTGCCCCAAAAATCGATTTTATAGAGCCATCAAAATAGTAAGGGGCAATCTGAGCGAACCGTAACGAATCTTTGGACCACTCTGGTATGTCGCTGTAGAACGAATAAATATAGTCAACGACATTCCTATGCTCGACAATAACTCCTTTAGGTGTGCCCGTAGTCCCGGAAGTATAAAGAATATATGCCATCTCATGAGAATCGACAGAGCTATGATCCAATTCAGGAGATAACACTCCATCTTCTCCTACAATTTCATCTAAAACTATCAAATCAACATCAGACGTAAAGCTACTCGCAAACTTTTCTTGAATAAGTAACACTTCTGCTCCACTGTCTTCTAGCACGAAACGAATACGTTCAGCCGGCCAGTCAGGATCAAGCGGAAGGTAAGCCGCTCCTGCCTTTAACGAACCTAACATGGAAATAACCATTGCCAAAGAACGTTCAACCATTATCGCAACAACGGAGCCTGTATTTATCTCCTTTGCCTTAAGAATTCTTGCTACATTGTTCGCCCTCTGATTGAGTTGAGCATATGTGACATTAGCCTGATCATAGATGACTGCCACTTGATCCGGTATAAGCGCAGCTTGCTGTTCAAAAACTTGATGGATAGAATATTCCTTTAATTTAATACTCTCACTGTTAAATCCTAGAAGTATCTGCTGATGCTCAATTTCTGACATAACTTGAATATCTGAAATGCGCATATCTTTTTTAACCACGATTTCTCCATAGACATTTACTAAGTGAGATATGATCTGATTTATGGTATGTGGAGTGAACAAATCTGTACAATATTCTAAAACAAATTGGATAGTTCCTCTGCTCTCCGTAGCTGAAATATTCAAATCAAACTTTGAGGTTTTGTTGAATAAGACTTCAGGAATGATTGTGACATCACCCATATCTTTATTCTCCACATGTAAGTTTTGCATGGTAAACATAACATCAAACAATGGATTACGACTGTTATCACGTTCTAATTTCAAATCAGCAACCAGTTCATCAAATGGATAGGATTGATTTTGTAATGCTCCTAAGACCACTTCCTGAATTTCGTGAAGAAAATGAGAAATAAGCTTATCCGTACTTGGCTTTCCTCTTAATGGCAAAGTATTTACAAACATACCAACCATATTTTCCGTATCCGGATGATATCTGCCAGATACTGCCGAACCAATAACAATATCCTCTTGATGTGTATATTTTTGCAAAACAATATAAAGTCCGGATAACAAGATCATAAATAGAGTCATTTTAGATTCTGTTGCAAGATGCAATAAATTCTCTGATAATTTAGCATCAAGTGAAAAAACTATACGCTCTCCATTTTGCTTTCTTGGAGTTGTACGAGGAAAATCTGTTGTTAATTCTAAAACGGGTGCTGTTTCAGAGAAAACTTTGAGCCAGTATGACTTGTTGTTGTTGTACCTCTCTTTCAATTGCTCATTTTTTTGCCAAACAGCAAAATCAGGATAGGATAGAACTGGCGGAAGAAGAGTCTGCCCTTCGTACAATGCAATAAATTCTTGTATAAGGATCCCCATTGATGTGCCATCAGCAATAATATGATGGAGATCAATTAATATAATGTGGTGAATTGAAGAAATTTCGACTAAACTCACTCTAAATAAAGGTTCCTCGAAAATATTAAAGGGTCTGACAAATTGGTTTATGATTGGTTGGATCTCTTTTGAGGCTGCTTTAAAACAATTTATCTCGATATCAAATTTGTGCAATAATTGAACTGGTTCTCCTTCAACTATTCCGAATCGCGTATGCAAAATTTTATGCCGATCGACTAATCGTTGGATCGCCTCTTGGAATCTTGCTTTATCCCAGTTTCCTTTAACATGTGCTACCAACGGTATATTATAGCTAATACTTTTTTCATCAAGTTGATTCAATATAAACATTCGTTGTTGCATAAGTGATAAAGGATAGCAGTTCGCATCATTTGTCGGTAATATGGCAGTATGATGATCTTCAGTTCCACGGACATGAGTTTTCTCTTCTATTGCCTGGAGATAATCGACCATTATAGGATGGGACAACAGTGTAACCGGTTCTATTTTAAGCGAAAGTTTCTTATTAATCTGGTTCGTAATTTTCATAGCTAAGATTGAATCTCCACCCAGATCAAAGAAGTTATCCTGTTCGCGGATCGTATTATATCCAAGCACATTTTTCCATATACACACAATCATTTGTTGTAAGGTCTCATCACCATCAGTCGGCTCAATTTCATCTACAGGCAGTTCAGCATTTTTTATATATTTAGACAGAGCTGGAGCATTCACCTTTGGTTTGACCCAGCATCTTGTTCTTTTAAAGGGATAGACAGGAATGGAGATCTTCCTCGTTTCTTGTGGTGCATAAAACAACTCCCAGTCTGCTGACTTTCCAGCTAAAAAATCCCTAGTGACAGGCGGGAGCTCAGTATCAAATTCACTATGATTGGGATAATAAATGCCTTTCACCGCTTGTTTAACATTGGATCCTGAGAGTACTGCATTTAATTGATCACAAAGCTCTTTAATATTTCTGAATGAAAACAAAACCCGGAGTATCTCTTGCCCCCTCCCCGTATTAGCTGTATAGCAAAAATTAGCCAAGTCAACCTGACCGCGCTTTAAGAACGTATCATAAGACTGGAAAATATTACTCAGATCTTCTTCATCTTTCGCAGAAATTCCTAAGTAGAAGGGAACATCCTGTCGAGATAAGCTCAGAGATGTCTCTTGCTCTTGATACTCCTCTAAAACGACATGAACATTGGTACCGCTCACTCCAAAACTGCTGACTCCACATCTACGGGGGCCATCAACCTCCCAATCAGTCAGATTTGTATTTACATATACTGAGGAATTCATAAAATTTATGTTCCTATTAGGCTTAGAAAAATTCAAAGACGGCGGAAGCTTTTTATTTTTCATAGCCAAAACCGATTTAATGAGCCCTGCCAGTCCGGCTGCAGCACCTAAATGACCGATATTTGATTTCACTGATCCAACACCACAGTGTTGCTTAAGTGTTATGTAATTATGAAAAGCTTTTGTGATTCCTTCAATTTCAATTGGGTCGCCAAGCTTTGTTGCAGAGCCATGTGCCTCAATATAAGAAATTGAGTCAGGTCGAACTCCAGCGTTCTCCCAAGCCTTCATAATTACTTCAGCCTGAGCAACTGGACTCGGGGCTGAAAGCCCGATTGACTTCCCATCCTGATTCCATGCGCTTCCTTTAATGACGGAATGAATGTTATCCTTATCCCGAATTGCACGATGAAGGGGCTTTAACATAATAGCTCCAACGCCTTCTCCACCACCGGGACCTTCCGCTAGATCATCAAATGATCTCGTTTGTCCATCGGTTGACTCGATCCCAATTCCTTCCTCACCTTCAAGATGAAGAGGGAATAAATTCAAAGCAACACCTCCTACAATCGCCTGCTCACATTCTCCCGCTCGAAGTCCCTGACAAGCAAGATGAAGCGCGGCCAATGATGAAGAACAAGCCGTATCCACCATAATACTAGGTCCCTTAAGATTCATTAGATATGCTATTCTGCTTGCAATAACAGAAGAAACGTTCCCAACAAAGGACAAATATCCTGACTCAGGCGACATTTCAGAAACAAAGCGACTATAAGTAACATTAGACGGACTGTAACCCACATACACTCCTGTATTGGAATTCGAAAGCTTTGTGCCCCCATACCCCGCATCTTCTATAGCATGCCACGCTGTCTCCACAAAGAGCCTTTGATGAGGATCCATCAAATCAGCTTCATTAGGGGAAATGTTAAAGAATCCATAATCAAATTTATCAATATCCTCCAAGTAGTTCATTCGATCAAACTCTAAATCCATCGTTCTTAAAGCGGGATGGTAAGCAATTAATTGTTTTAAGTCTTCTTTGCGATCATGTGAAACAGTGGTAACCGCATCTTTACCCTCTGATATATTTCTCCAGAAAGTATGAACATCAGGAGCCTGAGGAAATTTAATAGACATCCCAATAATCGCAATATCGGGACTAGAAACAATATCAATTTGGTCTACTTCATTTTCTAATTGGTCGAAATTAACGCTTTTAAAATCAAACATCCGACCATCCCTCCTTCATAATTGACATGTAGCATATTTGCTCGCATGAAATTCGTATAAGAATTCCATGCGAGCGCATAAATAAGACCCTGACTTTTCAAAATTCATTAAAAAATATCCTGACCATAACTAAGGATTCTCGAGACTCCTAATCCATTAATTCTTAACCTGCATTTGCCTTGATAAAAGTTGCACCAGTCCTATGAACTTTTTGAAAAAAGCCTCTGCATAGCGAGTTTTGAATTTTGCTGAACGATTCTCAAAAATAAACTCGATTGGCTGAGTCACGGAACTCTCATTTACTTCAATAAAAAAATCGTATAATTCACTTTTCATATTCTTCGGGCTTGAATCTCTGGAAAAAATCGCTGATATTAATCCACTCTCAGATTTATGATCAACTTTGATATCTTCAAGCTGATAAATATTATCAACTTTCGCCAATTCTACTTTCAATTGATCAGCTAAGTCAGAGAATTCATCTCCATCTGAGAAATGAAACTGGAGTTCCTTTCCCTTCGCCTCGTCTGTTACCGTCTGAACGAATATTGGTTGACTCTGAGAAATACTGTTTAATGTTATGGCAAACAGAATCTGTAAAAGGGCCAAAGAAGTTAATTTTTCTGTATTAGCGTAACTTACCAGCGATTTTGTTAAATCTGCGGATAATGTATATTTCCATACGCTAGATTCAGCATTATGTCGGGAACCCTCAATATAATCAACAGGTACCACGGTTGATTGTAGCTTTAATTTTTGCCCGCCTTGCGAAACATTTTTTAAATAAAAAGATAGAGTATAGATGTCTGGATATTGAAAAAGATCAATGACCTTTAATCGATTGGGATAAATCTTTTCAATTTCAGCATATAAGCTTAACAGTGATAGAGAATTCCCTCCTAAGTCAAAAAAGTTGTCGTTGATTCCAATTTCATCGATGTTCAAAACGGATTTCCAAATCTTAGACAAATAAAATTCTACAGTACCTACTAGGAAATCAGTATGAACGTTTTCGCTAAGCCTTTGCGGGATCGGAAGTGCGCTACGATCAATCTTGCCACTGGATGTCCGGGGGAGCGCCTGCAATCTCATCACCTGGCTCGGTACCATGAAGTCTGGCAATTTCACGCGCAAGTGCCTCCGTACCTCGGCTTCCTCCACCTCTTTGCTCGATACGTAGTAGC
>NZ_JACLIC010000066.1:0-1108 GCF_019748695.1 Paenibacillus cucumis (ex Kampfer et al. 2016)
TCTAGCTATGATGAACGTAAACAAGGATAGCCCTCCATATTGCTGCACTCGTAGGTTAAAATGGAAAGTGACAAAACCACCATTTCAGAGCTACACAGCAAAGGAGAGCTATCACTATGCAGTCTACCACAAAATTCATCGGTTTAGATGTGTCCAAAGAAAAAATTTCGGTGGCTATCGCAGACGAAGGACAGGCCAAACCTCGGTATTACGGGTCCATTGCGCATTCGCCTGCCGCTTTACGTAAACTCATCAAAGCGCTTGGACCTGCAAATACCTTGTCCTTCTGCTATGAAGCTGGTCCGACAGGATACGAAACCCACCGCTGGATTGAATCTATGGGTGCACATTGTGTGGTCATCGCTCCGTCCCTCATTCCCAAACGTGCAGGGGATCGAGTGAAAACCGACCGCCGCGACGCAGAACAACTGGCGCGTTTATTTCGTGCGGGCGAGCTCACTCCCATTTACGTTCCCGCTCCAGAGGATGAAGCTCTGCGTGAATTGGTTCGTGCACGTGAAACAGCCAAAGAGGATTTACACCGGGCTCGGCAGCGTGTGCTCAAGTTTTTACTTCGCCACCAGATCCATCCGCCGGAACACATCAAACGGGCCTGGACGAAAAAATATCGGATCTGGCTGGGAACAGTCACTTTCCCGCAAATCTCGATGCAAACCGCATTTACCGAGTATCTTCACACACTGAATGAGGTGGAACAGCGGATTAGTCGATTGGAAAAAGCGCTTATTGAAGAAGCGGCGACCCATCCCAAAACGGAAATGATCCGCATCTTGCAGTCCCTTCGCGGCATTGGTTTTCTGACGGCGGTTACCCTGGTTTCGGAGATCGGTTCGTTTGCCCGGTTTTCTTCCCCAGCGAGGCTCATGGCTTACTTGGGCCTGGTTCCCCGTGAGCATTCGTCTGGAGCCAGTACCAAACGAGGTTCCATCACCAAAACAGGGAATGGGCGCCTACGTCGAACCTTGATCGAATCGGCTTGGAGTTACCGTCACCGACCGGCGGTGAAAGGAGACTTAGCCATCCGTTTAGAAGGTCTGTCCGCGGACATACAACAGATTTCATGGAAAGCGCAGAACAGGCTACATGC
>NZ_JACLIC010000067.1:0-1007 GCF_019748695.1 Paenibacillus cucumis (ex Kampfer et al. 2016)
CTTTAAAGCCCCCTAATCCAATTGGACACTCGAAGCTACCTCAGATACACTAAATGAAATGAGGAGAGTGTTCATGAAAAGACGATTTAGATGCCCGGTTGAGGCGAAAAAGGAGTATGTCGTAGAGGTGCTTTCTGGCCTCCGGACAGAGGTCGTGGCACGAAAGTACGGCATGTCTCCTAAAACGCTGACGACTTGGGTTCGTCAATATGAAGATGAGGTGGGGGAACTGGTGGCTAAAAAACAAAAAGAAACGCAACAAATACAGCAAGATGCAGCCAACTATCAAGAATTACAAGAGAAATACGATGAAGCTTTGAAACTTCTCGGCGCAAAAGAATTAGAGAACCAGATTCTCAAGGATCTCGTTAAAAAAAAGTACCCCGACTACAAACCGCGATAGGTTGGATTGAGCGAGGATATCCTGTCCGTACGGTGCTTCGGATCTGCGATGTCCCTCGCTCAACATACTATTATCACTTGAAACACCCTGAACGCCAGCAACCCATAAGTAGCGGACGAAAAATCCCTGGATACTCTTACAACCAGCAGGGGAAGCGTATCTCGGACACTCGGATTTTCGGGTTTCTTCGTCGTTTGATCCAAGGGCCGGATGCGGCGTTTGGCTACCGAAAACTAACCGTGTTGTTGCGCCGGAAATACAACTTGGTGATTAACAAAAAGAAGGTATATCGGCTCTGTAAGTCTCTCTGTATCCTTCTCCCTCAGCGCGAACGAACGCATACTGTACCGAGAAAAGTAGCTAATAACCGAACGGTAGATGGGCCTAACCAATTGTGGCAGATGGATATCAAGTACGGTTATGTTGCAGGGAAACGCCGGCACTTTTTCCTCGCAAGTATTATTGATGTTTTTGATCGCCGAATCGTCGCTCACCATCGAGGTAAAGCCTGCGACACGCAGAGCATCTTGAATACGCTCCGGCAGGCTATGGTAACACGACGTATCCCTAAAACCGAGCCAAAGCTCGTGATTCGTACCGATAA
>NZ_JACLIC010000068.1:0-218 GCF_019748695.1 Paenibacillus cucumis (ex Kampfer et al. 2016)
TCTACCTCGGAAAAGGCTTCTTCGTAGCTTTCGAAACAATGTCGCTGGTAACACTCACGTTCCAGAACACTATGAAACGATTCAATAAAAGCATTTTTATTCGGTGTTCGAACGGGTGTCCGCTCATGCTCTAAACCTGCTTCTTCACAGAAGTTATAAAACGCTTTGCTTATAAACTGAGGGCCGTTATCGGTACGAATCACGAGCTTTGGCTCGGT
>NZ_JACLIC010000069.1:0-907 GCF_019748695.1 Paenibacillus cucumis (ex Kampfer et al. 2016)
GCATGCCCTCCAGCAGGTTCATCACCTGTCCCTGCTCCACCATTACCCCTTTGGGTTTTCCGGTGGAACCCGAGGTATAGAGGACATACGCCAGATCATGCGTCTGGATCGACAGCCCCAGATTGCTTCGATCTCCTGTGTACAGGTGCTCTTCCTCCAAATCTAGCATGTCCAGTTCGCCAAAGCTCAGGCCCAGTCTGCCCTGACTCAGTACAACCCGTGCTCCGCTATCCTTCAGCATGTACTGGATCCGCTCGGCTGGATAGAACGGGGAAATCGGTACATAGGCCCCGCCGGCTTTCAGCACTCCCATTATTCCAGCGACCATGTCCAGGGAGCGTGATGCCACAATGCCCACCGTCGTTTCCGCACCCACGCCTCTACTCCGCAGCTGCCGCGCCAGGGCATTGGCCCGCTCATTGAGCTCCCGGATGCTCCAGGACTCGTTTTCCCCGATCAGCACCTTTCGCTCGGGATCTCGGAAGGCATAGGCCTCCAGCAGGTCCGGCAAGACTCGTGACGGGCTACTCCCGTTGATCTCTGCAGGGACTGAACTGTTCCGCTCCAGTAACCCTGCCTTCTCGGCTTCCCCCGTCATCTCGATTGCCGACAACATCCCTTCCGGCCGCCGGACCATTTCCATCAGCACGTGTTGCAAATGGCTATCGATCATCCGTAACACGCTCTCTCGGCGGAACATTCCCGCCGCGTATTCTGCCTGAAACCCTATCGTTTCCCCGTCTTCCACAGCGAACAAGCTCAGATCGAACTTGGCATGGCTCCGCTTCACTTCCATCCCCCGGATCTGTACTTCCGGCAGTTCCAGCACCTGACGATCCATATTTTGCAGTGCAAACATCACATCAAACAGCGGGTTCCGGCTCACTTCCCGTACAAGTTCCAGCTT